>CAZJNL010000383.1:0-5555 GCA_964546515.1 uncultured Oscillatoria sp. | reverse complement strand
TGCCGATTTGGAAAAAATTCTCGGACGCGATGAAGTGTGGATAGCCGCACTCTTCTACCGGCAAGCCACCGCCTCCTTTGAAGAAGCCCAAAAACTCGCAGACGCCCTCGGACTCTCACCCGCTGCAGTTGAACCCCTCACCGAGCCACCCCTGAAAGGCTTAGGACCAGTCGTCCCCACAGATCCGCTGATTTACCGGTTCTACGAAATCATGCAGGTGTACGGCACGCCGCTCAAGGCCATCATACACGAGAAATTCGGCGACGGCATTATGAGCGCCATCGACTTCACCCTGGATGTGAAGAAAGAACAAGACCCCGGCGAGCGCGTCAAAATCACCATGTCCGGCAAGTTCTTGCCCTACAAGAAGTGGTAGCGCTCTCCCTGTAGGGCCAAAAGCACCCTGCGCAGGCAGAGAACCCTCTCCGCTGGCGTCCCGCCCGCTGGATCGTCCCTTTTACCTGAGGTACATTTGCCATTTTGGCTGAAAAACGGTAAAATAAGATACAGAAATTAAATGGTTTTGCCTCATGTACCTCTCAACTTCCGACAGATCCACTTATCCCAGGAGGAGCGCCGATATGAGACTCTCCTATCGCGGCGTCAGCTATGACTGCGAACCGCCCACCATCGACATGCTCGAAGGCGATATTGGCGGGACATATCGGGGCCAACCGTGGAGATTGCGCTATCCCAGACACATCCCGGAGGTTCAGCCGATTGCTGACCTGAAATATCGGGGTGTCCCCGATCGCACCGGCCAGTCCGCTTCTGCCGACGCCCGCGTCCCACCCCCAGCCGCACATTGGCAGCCGACAGCCTCAATCCCCAAATCCCGCAAAACCCTCCTGTCAGAAACGGCCAAAATTCACCGCGCCAATCTCTACCACAACCTGGAACGGCGCATGCAAGCAGCCATTGCCCGGGGGGATAAAAAACTGCTCCAGCTGCTAGAAAGCGAGTTCCAGCAACTGGCTTGCTGAGTGGCCCGCCTCTTCCCAGGCCCCCGGCTCGTGCCGGTTCAGCCAGATGCCGCGCAAACCGGCTCGGGTGGCTCCTTGCCAGTCTTCTTTATAACTGTCGCCAATGTGCAAGGCAGCTTCCGCTGAGCAGTCATGTTTTTGCAAAGCGGCGGCAAAAATTTGGGCGTCTGGCTTAGCCGCACCCACCTCGGTGGATACGGTCACCGAGGTGAAAAACTCGGCCAAATCCAGCGCCCGCAACACTGGGCGCAGCCGGGAATCAAAATTAGACAGCACGCCTAGCTGAATCCCTTGCTGGTGCCACCGCTGTAGTGCCGGTCGCACATCGGGATAGACAAACCAGGGCTCGGCGGTGGCGAAGTGGGCGTACAGTTCGGCAAAGAAACTGTCAAAGTTGTGGAACTGGTTGAGAACACCGGCACGCTCGAAGGTGTTGCGGGCGACGTCGAGCCACCACTGGAACTCCCGCTGGGGAATCTCCGCCGGCTCAACCCCCGGAAAGCATGCCGGAACGGAAGCCTTGAAGCTGTCGAAAAACGCCCGATTGAGCGCCTCCGCTGAAACCTCAACTCCAAACCGGCTCGCCAGCCGGCCATACACCGAGCCCACACTGCCCCGCACCCCAAACAGGGTGCCGGCGGCATCTAGAAAAATCACTTTCGGTCGCATTGGAATTTTGGATTTTGGATTGCTGGATTCCTACTAAGAATCTCATACCCAGCTGCCATAGCCAGTCTCCCCGCTTCCGCTGGATGAAAATCTCTCCCCCCCGCTCGCTTTTCAGGCCAGGCGATCTGTAAAACGGTTTACGACTAAATGATTTTCAAAAAACTCCGAGTCAAGACCTGTTTTGTATCTATGCTTTCTTCCGGATATTATCAAATTTCCTCCTGACCTGTCCCCTATATGCCCATCTCAGGCAAAAAAGGCGCGGGCTTGACAGTCGCGCCTTTTTGTGCTATAATACGCAGCCTGTCGCCAGCGAGTCCTGCTAGAGTCCGGAAAGCATTTCTTGCAGGGGCTGAGAAATCCAGTTGAAAGCGACTTTCAGCTGGTGGTCGAAGGTGGGCATGCGGTAGAGGTAGGTCAGACGCCGGACGAGGTTGGCGAGGGGGCCATCGAGTTTGACTCCCAAGCCGGTGAGGGTGGCGCTGTCCATTCCTAAAGTCATCATTTCTCCCAGCCCCTGGTAGCGGAAGGGCAGCAGGGGGCGATCGGTGAGAGACGCCCTGATATTCCAGGCTGCATAATCAGCCTGCTGCATGGCGGCTTGGGCGGTTGCCGGCACCTGCTGGCCCTCGGCATCCAGGCAATCGGCCAAGTCTCCCAGGGCGAAGATTTCTGGGCGCTCAGCGACTTGCAGTGCCGGTGTGGTGACGAGCTGTCCGCGCTGGTTGTGCTTGAGGGGGAGAGATCGCACCGCCGGCGCTACCCGCGTTCCCACCGTCCACAGCACCAGATCCACCGGTATGGTGTCCACCTGTCCCTTGTACAGGAGCGAGATGGTATCTGCGGCAATCGATCGGACTGCGGTTTCCAAATCGATCCAGACACCCCGCGCTTCCAGCGCCTTGGTGGCAGCTTGCCGGTTAAACTCGCCAGAAGTGCGCAGAATCGTGTCGGTTTGCTCAACCAGCCGCAACCGGCCCCGTTTGCCCAGCCGGTCGGCCAGCTTGCAAGCCACCTCGACGCCGCTGTAACCGGCACCGACGATCGCCACCCGAATAAAATCTTTGTCTGACGCCTCCAGCACTCGCAGTTGCTCTTCCAGGCGATAGGCGTCGGCAATCGTGCGGAACGGCAAAGCGTGCTGGGCGGCACCCGGCACCATGTCGAGAGAGGTTTCCCCACCGAGGGCGAGTACCAGCCGGTCGTAGGGGATATCGTGACCGTCGTGCAGGCGCACCCGCTTCGATTCTACATCAATCCCAGCCACCTCGGCTTGATAGAAGCGGACGCCGGTGTTGGCCAAGAGTTCTTCAAACGGTGGGGCGATCTCCCAGGAACGCAGTTCGCCGGTGACGAGTTCGTAGAGCAGGGGCGAAAACAAAAAGCGGTCATTTTGATCGACCAGCACAATTTCCGGTTTCTCTGGCTTAGTCCAGGGGAACTGACTCAAACGCAGAGCCGTGTAGAGACCTCCAAAGCCTCCACCTAGAATGCAAATGCGTGCGGGCTGTTCTGTCATAGGTCTTTGAGCGGGCGATCTGTTGCGGGGCTACTCTATTCACTTTAGCGTTTTAATGAACCGCCATAGACGCCAAGAGCGCCAAGAGAAGATCGCCAAGAGGTTCGCTGCGTAAGTTCTGCTGGCATTTATATTTATCTGTCGTTCGGCAGATGCGGCGATGGTTCAGGTTGGCCGGCAAAACTCTGAAACTTTCTCTGTTGGTAGTTGGCACCGGCAAGGGAGCCCAGTCTGCTATCTAAATCGGGCATTGGCACAGGTAGGAGGGTGCGGGGTGGCTGTGCGGCGCTAGCCTACCCCAAGTGTGCGCCCCATACCTAGAAGTGCTAGCTGTCTGCTGAGTTGGCTGAGTCTGCTAGCTGGAAAGATTTTTCAAACGCCATTCGCTGCTCAGCGTTGCGCAGAAAGTAGCCGCTCATCATTGCAGAAGCCAGAAGCTGGCCAAGATTCTCGCGGCTGGTGGTGACTGTCACGTAGAAGTGCTGCGGAGGTAAGGCTCCCAACATTTCTACAATGTTGCGCTCCATTACCTTAAACACTTCATTAGAAGAAGGTTTGGACAGTTGCGCAACTGTTTCTGGAGTCATGGATTGAACGTATTGCCACAGTAAGTTGCCGCCTTCGGACTCGCTGCCAAAAAATTCCGGGACTCGATTTGACAGATTGCTCACGGTAGTAACCTGCAATTTGTAGATGTGTTTGCGATTCTGCACCCTAATGTAGCAAGTGCGGGAGGGGCAGCAAAGTGAGCCTAACCGAACCGCAGGCGGCGGATTCTCCTACCGGGGGCGCTGCGCTGCCCTCCAAGGGTGACGCCAGAGGTGCCGGCATCAAAGTTGCAACGCGCTGCAGCGGGCGCAACTGCCGCCGCGTTCGGAAATCCACACCTCTAGAGCGCCAATTAAGTTGGGGCGGGTTTATAAATATCTTCTGTCACCGGCAGATTGAGGGTAGAGCAGAGCCACCCACAAAAACACCGGTTTTCTTGTTCTCGTTCCCAGGGGAAACCTAGGAACGAGGATAAATGTTCAGTTTCTCTTTACGAGCGAGCCGCCTCCCGCAGTTCGCCAGGTCGCACGGTTAGCTGCTGAATTTGATCGCCCCGCTGCACTTTCAAACGCAAAGGCTGACCGATGCGGCTGCTTTCCACCACGCTTTGCAACTTTTCGGCAGTGGTTACAGGCTGCCCATCTATTTCTGTAATCACGTCTGCGCGACGCAAGCCGGCGGCTGCTGCAGGACTGTCCGGCATGACTTGGACGACAAGCACCCCTTTAATTTCAGGTACAGTAAATGGCGAATTGGGGTCACTATTGGACTGTTTGGCGATCTCTGGGGTGAGGGTTAGCATGCGAATGCCGATGTAGGGGTGCGGGATTTTTTCGCCGCGAGCCAGGGCGTCTTTAATCAGCTTGGCTTTGTCGATAGGAATGGCAAACCCAATCCCCTGCGCTTCGGCGCGAATAGCCGTGTTGATTCCAATAACTTCACCCCGCTCATTCAACAGCGGCCCGCCAGAGTTGCCGGGATTAATAGCGGCATCCGTTTGAATAAAATCGAGGCGTTTGTCAGGAATGCCGACTTGGGCGCTGGAGCGGTCGATAGTGCTGATAATTCCCAGGGTGACTGTGTTATCTAGCCCTAAGGGGTTGCCAACTGCGATCGCCCAGTCTCCTACCAGCACTTCAGTGGAGTTTCCTAGCGGTGCCACCGGCAGGTTTTGCCCGGGAATTTTCACCACCGCTAGGTCGGAAGGCTCATCAATTCCCTTCACTTCCCCTTTTAAGGTGCGCCCGTCCTTGAGGGTGACGCTGACGGTATCGGCACCGCTGACGACGTGAGCGTTGGTGAGAATGATGCCGGTGCTGTCAATAATAAAACCTGAACCTTGACCGCGCTGGTGATACTCTTTTGGCTGCCTGGGAAACATGTCGTCCCCGAAAAACTCGCGCAAGAAGGGGTCATCAAAGAAGAAATTTGGAGTTTGGCTGGTAATGACGCGCTCGGTGTCGATCCGCACCACTGCCGGTCCGACTCGATTCACGGCGGCAGTCACAAAGTTGCGGCTGTCCGCACGCGGCGCTGGAACCGCCTCAGGCTCTGCTGGCTGAACCTGCGAAATAGCCGGCACAGGTGCCAGCTTGGGAATCAGCAGGTTGGGAAATGCCCGCAAAGTAACCAAGGTCAAGGCAACACTCAAGATAGCCGCTAGGGCATAACTGCCGACTAGACGCAGAGGCGCAAAACGTTGCTCAGAAGAAGATGTCATTGGGAAACCCCTCCACTTTCTACAGACCGCTCAACCGGCTATACTTTGGATTATTTTTACCGTTAAGTATAGCGTTTTTCATATCAGTGCGGTACATTTTTATATCCCGCGCATC
>CAZJNL010000382.1:0-5567 GCA_964546515.1 uncultured Oscillatoria sp. | reverse complement strand
ATGACAGCGGATTACTTCCATCCCTTTTTCGGCAGCGTCATCTCTATCAACGTTGGCTTCCTGACTCCAGCGACTACCCGCCAAATCCTAGCTAACCCAGATGATGACTTCCCCCTCGACTACACGCCAGAAGCGCTCGACCGGATTTATGCCCTGACTTCTGGGCAACCCTATCTCGTTCAGCTGATCGGATTCCAGCTGGTTCGCCAGTACAATGAGCTGGTTTTCGAGATGGGACACCCCCGCAAGCTGGTGTTTAGTATAGATGATGTGGAAGCCGTCATCAATGATGAATTCTTCACGCAGGGGCGCTACTATTTCACCGGCGTCTGGGAGCAAGCGGCGCGGGGCGCTGCCGGTCAGCAGGCTATCCTGCAGCTTCTCGCACCCCACATGGAAGGGCTAACTCTTCGAGAGATTGCTGAGGCTGCCGGTGTGGAATCTACAGAAGCAGCTACAGCCCTCGACACCTTGATGCGACATGACGTTGTTGAACAAACCGGCAGCCAGTGGCGCATCGTTGTGGAACTGTTTCGTCGGTGGGTTTTGCAAATGCAAGCAGGTGGACAACAATAAACGGAATATCAAGAAACCTGGGTTCTAGCCGCCCCCACAGGCACCCCACACTCCCTTTCCGGGGCAGGTTTTTTAGAGGCTGTCTGTGGGGAGCGCCGGCGTGAGGGCGTTAGCGCAGCGGCTGCGTAAGCAGCTAGCATGAGCAAATGTAATCCTTTCACTGATTGCAAATATCCTCACGCTCATGCGAAAGCCCCTACAGGATACTTTGTAGGGGCTAACGCAAAAGGCGCTAGGATCTAGACATCCTCCCCAGGAAAGTTGTATAGTAAAAAAAATCAATACAGGTAAGCTAGTGGAATGCTCCCCCCCATAGACCCAATTACGACCATTTTGCTGCCGGTTGTGACTGGCTTGCTCACCAACAGAGTCGATGCGCGAGTTTTGGCTCCTGCTGTTGACAATTTTTTAGATCGCTTCAGCCAGAATAAACCTGTCAACGACCAGCTGCAAAAGGCTCTCAGAAAGTCTTTCTTTTTAGCGCTAAAAGATATTGCTAAAGAATGTCGCGACCAGCTACACGGAGCTTCGAGGGTTTTCCGGTGGGTGGCGACAAATACGTCTGACATTCAATGGCTAGACCGGAAAATTAAGGAGTTGGATAAAGCGCTCAAGCAGATAGATCGACCGGACGAACAACAGCCGGAAGCCGCCATTGAATTCCGGACGGAAATCGAAGCCCTGCTCCGGTGGCAATGTCAGTCAAATGAGCGCCTTGTCTCACTCAAAGACAAGCTGCTGCCAGCTGCTCCCCAAGATGCTCCAAACCCGCCTGAGCCTTACAAAACCAAAGTTGAGACTGAGTTAATAGCGCGGGCGCACGAGCATTTTATTGCTATAATGAAGCGAGATGATGAAGTCTTTAAAGCTTTCTTCATCGAATCTCAACAGCAAAATCTTGCCAATTTGGAGGAGTTGCCGGAAAAGGTGCGAGAGTTGCTCCGTACAGATATTAACAGCGAATTCCAGAAATTAAAACAAGCGATGCTGCAAGTCATTTCGCCCCAAGACTCTGCAAACGCTGTAAATCCACCGGCTGTCCCACAACAGAAACGTCCGCCTGTTATTCCGCTTAATCCCTTCGTCCCCCAGAATGGCCGAGTGGATAATCCGCAATTGTTCTTTGGGCGAGAGCGCGAAATCCGGAACGTATTCGAGACGCTAAACACCGGCAGCAGTGTGGCGCTTATAGGAAAAGAGGGAATCGGCAAGTCCTCTCTGCTGTGGGAGATTTGCCGGCTGGCGGAAAGTCGCCTCCTGTCGTCGCGCCAGCCGATTTATCTAGACCTCAATCCAGTCTGGGACGAAAATGGGTTCTACAGCGCTTTATGCGAAAAGGTTGGCATTCCCGACAGTAAGGGAAACGATCTGAACCGGCACTTGAATTCGCATAGAGTGCTGCTGGCTATAGACAATGTGGGCAAGATCGCCAGGGAGGGTTTTACCTGGCACATACGCGATTGGCTGCGGGGTATCGCCGAAGGAGGTGACGCTCCTCTGAAGCTGATTATAGCTGCCGGTGAGTCTCTCGACACCCTGTTTAAGGACAGTCAGGAGAAAGGCAAGACCTCCCCTCTTGCCGGCATTTGCCTAGAGGAGAACATCAAACCTTGGGATGAAGCCACTATCCGCGCTTTTATTCAATCCCGTCTGGATGGGACTTCGGTAAGCTTTACTGAGGAGCAAATCAGCCGGCTGGTGCTGGAAAGTGCCGGTCATCCCCGGCGACTGGTGCAGCTGTGCCATCAAACTTATGCCGGTTATATGGAGAAACTGCAATGAGCGACAACCACAACCCCGTTCCCCGATTAGACTTAGCTCCCAAGCTAAAGCGCCCCCTCTCCTTGTGGAATCCGCTGGATTACCTGCGGTTGCTGTACTGGGTGTTTTTCTTTCCCCAAGCTTTGCGGTGGTATGTGGATACCTTCGGGCGAGGGTATATTCCTGCAAAGGAAATGAATTGGCGAAAGGTATGGGAGTTGCTGCGACAGAATCCCATCCAGCATAAATTGCTGCTGCAAGCGGTGGTTGTGGCAGTTGTGACACCCCTAGCTGTCAGTGCAGTTCTTCAGCAGATAGGCGTTTCCATTGATTGGTTCCGCGTGGCGTTGGGCGTGGCGTCGGGCGTGGCGTTGGGCGTGGGGTGGGGCGTGGCGTTGGGCGTGGCGTCGGGCGTGGCGTTCGGCGTGGCGTTCGGCGTGGCGTGGGGCGTGGGGATACTCCGTCCTGATCATTGGCTGTTCTATCTGTTGCTCACCCCACTGAAGTCTTGGAATAGACGTTTTCAGCTTTCTCGCCTTACCCCATTTCCCCTTCCCTTTCTTTCCGCTCAGCTCAAAAATTGCTTGCGGCGGGATTGGGAGACGGGTTTGCACAACGCCAACCAACTTTTAGCCTACACCCTTCAGTTTATCCCCGCTGTTCAGGCTGTGAATCATGTGCTTGCTGAGACACCGGCAGAGCGAGTCATTTTTCGCGTCGCCCAGCTAGCTGAAGCCCCCTATGATTGGCAGCTGGTGCTTTTTGCATCAGCTTCTCTGAACGCAAAAATTAAGTCACGGGCTATAGAAGGTTTATTATTCTTCTTCCCTTCTCGCTGGAAGCGGCAGATCCTGGCTCGTTTTGTAACACAGACTCGCGCCGACACCCCAGCCCGCGCTACAGCCGCCGGCTTCTGGTATCTGCATGAAAAAGAACCAGAGAAAGCCGCAGAAGCTTTTGCGGTAGTGCGCTCTCTCTTATATGGAGAGGAAATGCTCACCCTCGCTCAAACCCTGGCAGCCTTTCATACCACTAAAGCTCCAGCCGCTATTGCTTCCATGCAAGTGCCGGCTTTTCCCAAAGAACCTCTCCTCCGCCCAGCTACCTGGGAAGCCATAGCGAGTCTGCGGCGAGTAGTGGAGGATATGCAAGCGGTTGAGAAAAGTGTGTCTCGCTGCACCCGTTCGTTCGCTCTCAACCGAGCCTTAGGAGAGCTGACAAAAATCCTCGATAGTGCCGATATTATACCACAAGCCGAGCGATATTTGATCGCAGACATCGCTAAAAATTGGCGAGAATACCTGCTCCAGGTAGCTGGTGAAGTGGGGGAAATTTCCATCACCCAGCCGGTGCGCAATCCCTATGTTGTCGGCGACCCAGTTGAGGGTAAACTGTTTGTCGGGCGGGAAGACATCCTCAGAGAGCTAGAACAGTTGTGGGTGTTGAGCAATCAGCTGCAATCTGTAGTCCTCTTCGGGCACCGGCGCATGGGCAAAACCTCCATCCTGCGCAACACCGGCAGCTGTCTGGGTTCAGGGGTAAAAGTCGCTTATGTCAACCTGCTGACTGTTGCCAATGCCTCACAGGGAGTCGCCGAGGTGCTGATGGCGATTTGTGATGCCATTTCCAGTCAGGTACACCGCACACCCCCAGACGATACAAAGTGGCTGCACTTTCCCAACCGCACCTTTGAAAACTACCTGAAACAAGTCGAGGCAAATCTAGAGGGCGGGTTAATTATCGCCTTAGACGAATTCGAGGAAATCGAGGAACTGATAGAGGCGGGAAAAATCCCTTCCAGCTTTATGAAGTTTCTGCGGGCGATGGTGCAAATGTGTCCCAAGATAGCCTTTGCATTCGCCGGCTTGCACACGCTGGAAGAGATGACAGAAGATTACTTCCATCCCTTTTTCGCCAGCGTCATCCCTATCAAAGTTGGCTTGCTGACTCCAGCGACTGCACGCCAAATCCTAGCTAACCCAGATGATGACTTCCCCCTCGACTACACGCCACAAGCGCTCGACCGGATTTATGCCCTGACTTCTGGACAGCCCTATCTGGTTCAGCTGATCGGATTCCAGCTGGTTCGCCGGTACAATGAGCTGGTTTTCGACATGAGACGCCCCCGCGAGCCGGTGTTTAGTATAGATGATGTGGAAGCTGTCATTAATGATGAATTATTCACGCGGGGGCGGTACTACTTTACCGGCGTCTGGGGTCAAGCGGCGCAGGGCGCAGCCGGTCAGCAGGCTATCTTGCGGGTTCTCGCACCCCATGCGGAAGGGCTAACCCTTGACACGATTGCTGGGGCTGCCGGTGTGGGAAGTGGGGAGGCAACTGCAGCCCTCGAAACCCTAAAGCGACATGATGTTGTTGCGGAAACTGAGAGCCGGTGGCGGATTGTTGTGGAACTGTTTCGCCGGTGGGTTTTGCAAATGCAAGCCGGTGGACAAAAATAAACGGAATTCTCTCGCTGCTAGCGTGCGTTCCTGGCGATTGAAAGATTCGATGTAGGGGCTTGCGCATTTGTGCGGGGAGCTCGTAAATTGACGAAGCCGCTTTGGCACGCCCGCTTGAATATCTCGTAGACGCCTTGACGCACACCGGCATCCCGAATCAGGATGAAGCCCCAGGGCTGCATCAGCCCCACCGAAGGCGCGTGATGGGCAGCGTCAAGCAGGCGAACTAGAACCTCATCCTCAATGGGAGTGGGCGTGAAACTGGAGCGTATATCCCGCCGCTCGTAAATAGCGCGGTAGACGCCAAGGCGCTCTGACTCCCCGAACCGATGGATATTTTGGTTGAGTTTGGTCATCTTACCTTCTACTTTTAGAGCATCGGGCAACCACCGCAAGCGACCCCATCCTAACACAGGGCAGCCCCAGAGCGCTTCTCATCCCCAGCTGTCCAGAAAATCAGATCCCCCCTTGCCCCCCCTGAAAATTGCTCTCTCTTCCCCCTCCCTTTTTCACTAGGGGGCGAGCGACGCTCAGGAGAGCAGTTTCTCCGTTTCCGATTAAATGATTTTCAAAACTATCCGATTTTAGACCTGTCTTGTATATATGCTTTCAACCGGATATTATCAAAAATTATCCCTAACTGCCCCCCAGACGCCCATCTCCGTGTCCTGAAACGACCAGAATATTGGTGTTGCCGGTCTTCTTGGCAATGCAGTCGGTCTTCTTGGCAATGCAGTCGGTCTTCTTGGCAATGCAGTCGGTCTTCTTGGC
>CAZJNL010000381.1:1564-5570 GCA_964546515.1 uncultured Oscillatoria sp. | reverse complement strand
GAGCGCAGCAGCAACTGCTGCACGATCGTCAAACCCAAACCGGCACCGCCCGGATCTTCATCCACAGCTTGGCGCACCCGATAAAAGCGGTCAAAGATTTTGGGAAGTTCGTGCTGCGGAACGCCTTTGCCAGTGTCGCGAAATTCCAGCTGGATATAATCGCCCTGCTGCTTAGCCCGCACCCAAACTTGACCGCCGCCCGCAGTGAACTTAATAGCATTGTGCAGCAGGTTGATAACGATTTGTTTCAGCCAGGGGCGCAGGCAGGAAACCGGCGGCAAGTCGTCCGGTACAGTATAAGCCAGCATGATACCTTTTTCTCGGGCCAGTGGCTGGTAGGTGCTGACCACTCCCGGCACCATATCCGCCAGAGGCAGTGGCTGCATCTCGGTGTGTTCGCCGGCCATATCCAGCTGCACCAGTTCCAGCAAGCCGTTGATCACAGAGGTTTGCCGGTCGCACTCAGTATTGAGCAGCTGCATGTAGCGCTTGCGCTGGTCGGGTTTGAGGTTGGCCGAACTCAGCAGGGTGAGCGCCGTTTTCATGTTCGTTAAAGGCGTTCGCAGTGCTTGACCGACGTTGTTGAGAAACTCGTCTTTCAGGTGCAAGGCTTCCAGCAGTTCTTGGTTTTGCAGCTGCAGGGCGTCCGCATCTGCAGCTTGCTGCCGGTAGTGAACCGCACTGCGCCAGACTTCCTCCTGTCGCTGAATTTGTTTGGCCCACAGGGAACCCAGCACAGAGTCAGTTGATGCCCACTGGGCGTCATTGGAGGCTGGGGAGTAGGGGAACAGGGAGTCCCAATTGGCCCAAAGCTCGTCAGGGTTTGCCGGCACTGGGTGCGAGAGGGTTCCGGGGTAGTGGGAAGCGACAGCACCGGCTGCACCGGCTGCCGGTGAGCCCAAAGCTAAGGCCAGCCCCAGCCCCTCCCACACCCGCGTTACTGTCTGCCTGTCAGCCGAACACAGGGCCAAGAGCGGGTGTGTGCTAGCGCCGCCCGCCGCCGTCACAGCCGGCAGCCGCACCGACCTGGGCCGGTGGGCTATTATTATACCGCAAAATTGCTCCGATATCGCCATCAAAAAATATTCCCGTCTCAGGGAAGAATCAGGTGCCAGCGCCACAGAGAAAACCGGCTGTGCAGCGGATGGCGCTGGCGCGGGAGTCTCCGCTGCACCTGCTGCGGGAAGACGCGAGCGCTGTGAAGCCCTCACCGGACCAGACTGCGGCTTATCCGCTTCCGAGACAGCACTCCCAGACCTTTTGTCCGCCATACGCCCGGTGTTCTGGTATCCCGGACGCAGCTCCGCGTGTGCCAGATCCGGCAACAGTTCTCCGGACAAGTCATCAACACCTGCAAGAGCCTCTGGGGCGGAATTAGCCTCCAGGCAGAGGTAGATTTTGCTCCCTGCATGCTGGCGGTAGCGCTCGATGTCGGAGAGCCACGCACTCCCAGGAGGCAGCTTCAGCCACAGGGTGGCGGCAATCTGTCGCTCAATGAGCGCGTCTATCAGGCCACCCATCACTGATTTAAGGGTAGCCGGACTGATTTGCAGCGGCACAGGCGGCTGTAGAGCGCTGAGGGCGAGTTCATAGAGGGAGGCTGCTTGTTGGGCCGGTGCCATTTTGCTTGCTGTCCGTCTTCAAAGCCTTAGGGCATCAGAGGTATTATTATTGTAACGATCCTTAACCCGCACCGGCAGCTGACAGGCGCTCTTTCAACGCCTCTCGCGCTTGTTCGCGATCGTCGAAGTGAACCTTTTCGGTGCCGAGAATCTGGTAATCCTCGTGCCCTTTACCGGCAATCAGCACTCCGTCTCCCGGTTGGGCTTGCAAAATCGCTGTGCGAATCGCCGTCGCCCGATCTGCGATCACCACGGCTGGTGCCGATGCCGGTATGCCGGCTAAAATATCCTGCAAAATCCGTTCCGGATCTTCAGTGCGGGGGTTGTCGGAAGTAACGACAGCCAGGTCCGCCAGCTCTGCCACTATTTTACCCATTTTGGGGCGCTTGGTGCGGTCGCGATCGCCCCCGCAGCCGAACACGCAAATCATCTTGCCTGGAATAAACGGTCGAGAGGCTTTCAGCAAGTTCTCCAAGCTATCCGGCGTGTGAGCGTAATCCACAATCGCGCTGATGTCTTGTTCCGGACTGATTTGCACGCGCTCCATCCGCCCCGGCACTCCGGGGAATGAAGGCAAACTGTCCACAATTGCTGTCAAATTCAAACCCAGATGCAAACCGGCACCGACAGCCGCCAGCAGGTTCTGCAAATTAAACTGGCCCACCAGCGGCAAGTAAAACGCCGCCTCACCGGCTGGCGTGTGCAAGACACCCTTGACACCTGTCTGTTCGTATGCTATACTGCAAGCTCGCAAATCGGCTGCTGGATCGCTGGTGCTGTAACTCCAAACCCGATCGGAGCTTATCTTGCCAATCAGGCGCTTGCCGTAAGGATCGTCTAGGTTGATCACCGCTCGCCCTTTAAGATAGTCGGGGCTGAACAGCAGCGCCTTGGCGGCAAAGTAATCTTCCATGTCGCGGTGGAAGTCCAGATGATCCTGCGTCAGGTTAGTAAACACCGCCACCTCAAAAGGACACTCCATCACTCGTCCTTGCGCCAGTGCGTGGGAACTGACTTCCATAACGGCGACTTGGCTGCCGGCACTGACTGCTTCCGCCAGCTGTTTCTGCAAGTCTGCGGCAAAGGGCGTGGTGTGAGTTGCCGTCCGGACGTACCCGGGCCAGCGGGCGTAGAGCGTGCCCAGCAGGGCTGTGGGGGCCGGTGCGAGGTTGAGGAGAAACTCTATCAGGTGGGTTGTGGTGGTTTTGCCATTGGTGCCGGTGACGCCCACCATTTTTAGCTGTTGCGCCGGGTAGCGATAAAACGCCGCCGCGACTCTGGCGCAGACAGAAGTTATGTCGGCGACTGGGATGACGCGGGCATTGATTTGGCCCTCGTTCCCCGGTTCCGCCTGGGAGCGCTGGGCGGCTTGAGTGGAAACCAAGGCGGCTAGCGCACCGGCAGCGAGGGCGGAAGGCCAAAAATCTCCCCCATCGACTCGCGTTCCCGGCATTCCAATGAACAAGTCTCCGGGGCGGCAAGCGTGGGAATTGGTGGACAAACCCGTCACCTCGGCGTCGAGATCCGCCTCGGAGGGCATTTGCAGAATGTCGGGAACGATTGACAATAGCTCGCGCAGTTGCATGATTCTCTAATCTTCCTCTTGGAGGTACAAGCTGGTCATGTCCTTTGTCCGTCACGGTGGTCAATGACTTGTGACCTTAGCATATTTTTAATATTTCGACTATTCTTTATGCAATCGGAAGATGTTTCTGCAACCTTGTCTTGAGCTGCTCTGCGGACGCCCTAGCGGAGAGGCGGGGCAGCTGTTTTTCTACGACGCCCGCGCCCTGGGCACTGGCAGTCTCTGCGCACAAGACGGGAATCTCGTACTGATAGACTTGCCACCAGTCCTCGCGGGTGGTAATATCTCTAATCTCTATCTCCAAATTCAGCCCTTCTATCTGCTGGAGTTTTTCCAGCAACCCCTCGCACAAGTGGCATCCGGGCTTGCTGTACAAAATTAACCGCATTCCCTCTCTCCCAATTCCTTTTTCTACATGGCAGCAAAACCGCCCTCGCGACTAAAAGCCGTCAGAGCTAGCAGCGCGGAGTGCGCCGGCTCACTGTATCATATCAAGTCCTGTCGCTGGCTCTCACGGGTAGCCTCTGGGCCCTCTTGTAGAACGCGAGTGGCGCGTCTCCCAATGCCTGCGCTCTTGTGGGGATGCCGGTAACACCCGTTTTCCGTCCCGCACCGGCCAGAAGCAACATAATAAACTTTACAACCGTAATTTATGTAATTTGTTCCCCAACTACAACCATAATTAAATCAGTACAGCTCTCTAAATGCAGCTATTTCCGCTTGATTAATCTAGAATATACTTCTAGGGGGTGGGAAAGACTTTGGGTAGGTGGTAGTGGTAGCCTGGGGGGGACAAATT
>CAZJNL010000381.1:0-1464 GCA_964546515.1 uncultured Oscillatoria sp. | reverse complement strand
GGTGAGCCGGCGGGGGGGAGAAATTGCAAATTGTTAATTTCAGATGCTCGTGGGGGTGGTGGGGGTGCCGGTTTATGCTGTCTGTTTTCTCTCCCCGGCAGGTTGGGATCACTCGAAACTGTACAGCCGTAATTTATGTAATTTTTTTCGTTATTAAACCCATAATTAGCTGATGGCAGCTCTCTGGATGCAGCGTTTTCCGCTTGATTAATTTTGGATATACTTCTTGGGGGGCAGACAGACGGGTGGGTGATAATGGTGAGCCGGCGGGGAGCAAATTACAAATTGCCAATTTAAAATGCGAGTGGGGCGTCTGTCCCGCCCCTGGCGTTTGTCCTGCGGCGGGGTGCTTTTGTGGGGGTGCGGGAAAGTCCAGGCTGTTTTCCGTCCCCGGCTGGCCAGAGGCAACATAATAAACTTTACAACCGTAATTCATGTAAGGTGTTAGCTTGCTACAAATATTTTAAGGTAACTTTGCCGCTGTTAATTTATTACACTCCGCTTGATTAATATCGCAATGATTTGTCATGGGGGGGATAGACAAAGGGTGTGCGATCATGGTAAGTGGCAAGGGGTGGGGAGACAAATTACAAATTGCGAATAGAAAATAAATTAAGGGGCGGGTTATGCAGGTCTGGCGATACCAATTCTGGATTGCTGGGTGTATAGTTGTGGGCTGTCTGGCGAGGGAGCAGGTGCTAGCTGAGATTGTACCGGACAGGAGCCTGCCGGTGAATTCTGCTGTCAGCGGCGATGGCAGGACTTTGGTAATTAATGGCGGGGCGACAGATGGGGGGAATTTGTTCCACAGCTTTGAGCGGTTTTCGGTGCCCACCGGCACGACAGCCTTCTTCAACAATGCGGTTACTATCCAGAATATCATAACTCGGGTCACAGGTGGGGCAGCCTGCAACATTGACGGTGAAATCAAAGCCAACGGCACCGCTAACCTGTTCGTGCTCAATCCCAGGGGCATAATTTTTGGCCTCAACGCGAGGCTGAATATCGGCGGATCGTTTGTGGCGAGTACGGCGCAGGGGGTGAGGGAAAGCCGAAGGGAGTCTGTTGAGCGCCGGCAAACCTGCAGCCAAACCCCTGCTGACAGTGAGCGTGCCGGTCACAGGCTGAGTGGAGATCCGGAAACCGGCGCAGTGGAATACAGCAATCGCCCCGCCGGTCTGGCGGTGCCGGTGGGGAGAACCCTGGCGCTGGTTGGCGGCGACATAACACGACTTGTCACAAAACGTCGTCAATGTAGAAAGAAAGCTCGCCCGGGACTTCTGCGCTGTTGGGGAACAGGGGAGTTCCTTTACAGTAACAGGGAGGGGGGGGGCTTGCAGGCATTTGCTTGCGATCCGCTCACCAGTGCTGTAGTGTCCGTTGAGTGGGCTAAAGGCGATGCTGGGGAGAGGGGAAGAGGGGGAGAGGGGAAGAGGGGGAGAATCCCCAAATCCCCAAATCCCG
>CAZJNL010000380.1:0-5585 GCA_964546515.1 uncultured Oscillatoria sp. | reverse complement strand
GATGTTTACCCCGTCACGCCCCTGGGCAAATTATTCGGAGCGGCACTCGCCTTTATAGGGATTGGATTATTTGCCCTCCCAGCCGGTATCATTGCTGCCGGTTTCTCCGAAGCAATTCAAAAAAGAAAACAAAATAGCACCGGCAACCCACCAGAAACAGCGCCGGCAGCATCAACCCCAGAGCGGCAACAGGAGATTGCCGGCCACATCGAGCAGTCAGCAGAACTGATGAAACTGTGCGTCGAGACAGCCAAAAGAAAATTGGGAGATTCCTTCGATAACGAAGAAATCATCCGAGACTTAGCAACCGCACTTTACCACGAAGCCGTGCGCAAATTCAACCTTTAATAATCCAAAGGCAAACCGTAACGCTCCAGCGTCGAGCCATCTCGCAGTAGTTCGCGGGTTGGCGCGTCTGCCTGAATTTCACCCTCCGCCAAAACTAGCGCTCTGTGAGTGGTTTTGCCAATCCAATTCAGGTCGTGGGAAGCAATTAGCAGCACCCGCACCGGCAAATTAGACAGCACCTTGGCTAAGTGACGCCGCCACCCCGGATCGAGGCCGGTTGTCGGTTCATCTAAAATTAACACGGAAGGCTCTAGCGCCAGAATAGCAGCTAAGGCAGCAAGGCGTTTCTGACCGCCAGAAAGTTCGTGAGCGGAACGGTTGGCGTAGGTTTCCAGACCAAATTCTGCGAGCAGTTTGTACGCTTTTTCTGCTGCAGCTGCCGGTTTTGCGCCGTAATTGCGCGGGCCAAAGGTGATGTCTTCCAGGATAGTTGGCATGAATAGCTGATCGTTGGCGTCTTGGAAGCAAAAACCGATTTGCCGGCGCACTTGCGGCAGGGTTGCCGGTTCGAGGCGAGTGCCCTGAATCCAAATTTGGCCGGTGTTGGGCTGTTTCAAGCCTATCAGGTTTTCCAGTAAGGTGCTTTTGCCACAACCTGTGGGTCCGAGCAGGGCAACTCGCTCTCCTTGATTCACCGTAAAAGAAATCCCCCGCAAAACCGGCGGCTGCTGGGGATAGGCAAATACTAAGTCGTGAACGGCAACCCCAACTGTGCGGGGGCTGGGGGTTGGGGGTTGGGGGTTGGGGGTTAGAACACTCATATCATGTCTGCTGAATTTCCCGTAATATGCGCCTGAAGCTGGTGTGCGGGGTATCTCTTGTAGAGACGCGATTTATCGCGTCTCGCAGCAAGGGAGAAAGGAATTATGGGCAATTGGCCGGACATGAGATCGAAACGGAAATTTCACCACTCACAATTTTAAGTATGACGCTAGGGTCAGCCCACCGGCAACCAGAGCACCACTGGCCAAACTGGCACGCTCAAAGGGGGTTGATTTGGAGTCCACCGGCAGAAAGCCCTGATAGCCGCGAGCCACCATTGCGCCGTAAACTCGCTCAGCTCGCTGGAGGCTGCGGATATATAGGGAGCCTATCATAGCGGCACTGGTGTAGCGCAGCCAGCCAGCTGGCCCAGAAAGACCGCGACACTGGGCGGCACGCTGCATGCGGGTGACTTCGGAGAGCAAAATTTCCAGATATTGCCCTGCTAGGAGGACATTTTCCTGGAAACGAGCCGGTAGGGGCAAGCCTTTCAGGGCGATTCCGAAGGTGTGGGGGGGCAAGCTGAGCAGGAAGCTGTTCATGGTTAGCAGGCAAACGAGGGAGCGAAGGAGCAAAAAACTGGCTCGCTCCCACCCCAAGGGCAAGGCGATTAAGCTCAGTAAAATCAATTCTGCGCCCAGCAACTGCAAGAGCGATCGCACCGGCGTTCGCAAGGCTACAGCCCACAGGAGTGCGACTGCGCCGTAGGCACTTAAGCTAAGCCAAGCGCCGGTTTTCAACAAAGCTGCCCCGATGACAATTATTAGGGACAGCCGCAGCCGAAATTGGATGGAGAGTTTACGCATTTTTCGGTTTTACCAGCTGGGCGAGTCCGAATGCCACGGCGAAGGAAGCGCCACTCCCCAAAATCCCCGCGATGCTGGTGCCGATTGGCCCTAAGCCTTCAATCTCGTAATCAGCCAGGGGCGTGGGCACCGCCACGCGCACGTTTTCCGCTAATTTGATAAAGCCGAGGTTTTCGGCTACTTTCTCTAAACCGTCTGGCCACGCTGAGGCGGCCAGGGAGAGGACGCCGGCGATCAGGAATACGCTCACCACCGGCACGATCCACCGCCGGAATTCTGGCTGCTCTCCGGGAAGTAAGTCGGGGCGTGCGGTTGCCAGGTAAGTCAAGACGCTGCCGGTAATCGCGCCTTCGCCCACTCCTATGAGGATATGGATGCCGGTCATTGCCGGCAAAACCAGGTTGGCCGGTGCTGTTCCGGAAAGGGCCAACTCGATGCCGCAGGCGACTGCTGCAGCTACTACGCTGACGCCGGCAGCAATCCCCGCTGCTAGGGGCAAGCGATTTCTTGACCCGCCGAGGAGCCGGTGCAAGACTCGGGTGAGTCCCCAGCCGGCCCAGACCCCTATCACGCCCATGTTGAGCACGTTCGCCCCCAAGGCGGTGATGCCGCCATCGGCAAACAGGACTGCTTGAATGAGTAACACCGTGGTGACGCACACCATAGCCGCCCAAGGACTGCCCAGCACCACCGCTGCCAGAGTTGCCCCCAACAGGTGCCCGCTGGTGCCGCCGGCGACTGGGAAATTAATCATCTGCGCGGCAAACACAAAGGCTGTGGTTAAACCCAGCACGGGTGCCTGCCGAATACCGTGTGCTTCCCGTGACCGGGAAAGGGCCACTGCCACCGCCGCCACACTCGCTAAACCCGTAGCCGCTGCCACCGGCACTGAAATAAAGCCATCTGGGATGTGCATTGCTGTCCTCCATATATTAAGGAGTCTTTCTTTACAGAAACTGGTTGGCGGCAGACTTTTCAATCCCCGCCCGGGGCATTTTCACACTCGGGATGCACCCCCGACCGCTCACTCCTTTTTCTACGTTGAATCAATTAATCTTAAATCGCCCACTATTTTAATTTTATCTTTATTCTTTTACTGACTAATTACACGGAGAAAAGAAAACTTATTGTGAGGCCCCCCTCACTTGTCGAGGAAATCAATCTTTACATTGAAAGTTCTTGACAGTGACTTTTTAGCTGTTTATAATTCTGTATTGTCAACCTTTATTGCAAAAAATTGCCAATAGAGGGCAGGCAGGTGCTGCCCTGCCCAATGGCTGCCGGCTGGACTCTGGCTGCCGGTGTGGCCCTCGCCAACCCACCGGCTTTCGCCACCGCCGGTCACGGGACTGCCGGCGCTCACCCCTGGATAGCAACGCCGGTCACGGCCAGTTCCCCCAGGACAGCTAGTGATAATACCTCGCAATTACCTGTGGCCATTTTTCCTGAAAATTTTCCTTGCCCCCTGCGGGATATCGCTAAAACCCTTGCAAAACGGTAATTTCATGAACATCCCGCTCGCTGATTGTGAAAAATTGTTGAGACTTCACTCAAAACCTAAAAAAGGAGATATTCTCAAATAGTGGCTGCCTGCAGGCAATCAGCACAGGATGTGGGCCATTAGGTAAGCGGATGGCTGAGCCAAGTCTGGTGAGCGGCTCAAGCCTGCCAGCAGACTCTTAGGAATTATTCCTGAGAGCGCGTGCCAAATTCTTGCAAATATTTGTTAAATGTTGGTGTCTGGTGTAATCTACACCCGAGGAGGGTTTCTTATCGTGCTGCAATCCGGTACTGATTCAAGTTCAGCTGCATTTCCCAAACAGCAAGACATCGCCCAAGTCTGCGTCTACGGGCTGAGCATCTTGTCTGCGGGTTTGTTTCTGTTTTTGCCCTTCGTTAACCTCTTGCATCCAAGCCCCAGGCAGCGGTGGATGGGGATACCTGGTGTTGAAAGACAAGCGCGTAAAAGCCAGAACGATATTTTTCTGGATGTTTGTCTTGCTGATTGCCGCCACCGCCATGTGCTGGCACCCCCTATTCCCCTATTTGCCACTAACGTAAAAAAAAGTGTGATGGGCTGACAAATGGAAACACAAATTCTCGTTCCCAGGCACCCTTATGGGAGACGCAATTCCAGAGGCTCTGCCTCCAGTCCTGACTGCAAACCCGCCGAACGATTTTTTCAGTGAGGACTTCAGTCCTCACTACAAACCGGACCCACCCGCTTAAAATAAAGTGACTCCACCGGCATTCCTATCACCCATCGCTGATTGCTTGCAAAATGCTTGACCTGAAACCTCTAGTTTTGAATCGCCGAAACCTGCTGAGTGCGGGACTTGCCGCCATTGGAGTCACCGGCACTGCAGCAGCTTTGCAACAGCTCGTGCGCCAGCGCCCCCAAGGGCTGCCGGTTCGAGTCCCGCCGGTGCCGGCAGATCCCCCAACCGCCGGAAATCCCATTAGCCCAATGGCAATGCTGCGGGATTTTGATTTCGGCACCGTCAAGCGCGAGAACGGGCGCACTGTCCGGGAATTTCGCATTACAGCCGGCAACACAACGCTACAGTTGAACAGTGCTGTTTCTTTCAATACTTGGAATTATAACGGGCGGGTGCCAGGGCCGGCTCTCCGGGCGACCGAAGGCGAGCGCGTGCGCGTGATTTTCCTCAACCAGGGCGGACACGCCCACACTATGCACTTCCACGGCATCCACCGCTCAGAAATGGATGGGATTAAACCAGTGCGCCACAATTCGGCTTTTATTTACGAGTTTGACGCGGAACCCTATGGCGTTCACTTGTACCACTGCCACATTGCGCCGGTGACTCGCCACATCGGCAAAGGGCTGCACGGGATATTCATCATCGATCCCCCTTCTGGACGCCCGCCGGCGGATGAGATGGTGCTGGTGATGGAAGGCTACGACATTAACGACGACAGCCGCAATGAACTTTATGCCTTTAATGGCATACCGGACTACTACATGACGCACCCCATCCCCATTTACCGCAATCAGCTGATTCGGCTATACGTTCTGAATATGATTGAGTTTGAGCCGGCTGTAACCTTCCACCTGCACGCCAACTTTTTCGATGTCTACCCCACGGGGATGACGCTGACTCCCAGTCACAAGACTGACGTGATTACAATGGGCGTGGCTGAGCGTCACATCCTGGAATTTAGCTTTCCCTACGCCGGCAAATACATGTTCCACCCCCATCAGGATGTGATTGCAGAAGCCGGCTGCATGGGCCAGTTCGAGGTGATCGAGAAAGGATAGTTAAAAAATTTATCAACTATCTTGACAAGATTTATCACTTCCCCTAAGATAGATACTTCAGTTGCCAAATGCTTTTTTCAGGTTGGGCTAGAAAGCGATCCCAAAAATCGCCGTTGAAGCATCCTTTCCACCAGAGCGGAGTCAACACCATGTCTTATTTTCGTTCCCTGTCTTTTGCCCTTGCGGCTGCCGGTTTGGTGGCGCTCACCGGCTGCAACAGCAATCCCACTGCCGGCAGCACCTCAACTTCCTCGGGTGCCACCCACTCGACCGGCACTTCAGCCAGTCACAGCAACCACGGCGGCAAGCCTAAAATCAACATCAACAGCGCCATTCTCTCGGAATTGGACAAGTTGGAAGCCAAACTGGGCGTGCCGGCGCTCTCCAAC
>CAZJNL010000379.1:0-5585 GCA_964546515.1 uncultured Oscillatoria sp. | reverse complement strand
TGGGGACGCCGATTCAGTTCCAGATTGCTAATAACGAGCAGCGCGATCTATATTTGAGCGTGCTGGCGATCGATCCGGCTCTGGAAATTTCGGTGATTTTTCCCAATCAGTGGACGGCATCGGATGACGTGACGCGCTTGGGTGCCGGTCAAACGCTGCAGATTCCAGACCCCAGCAAGGACGGTTTCCAACTCGTCACCCAACAGCCCTTTGGCGTCAGCGAGGTGCTGGTTATCGCCAGCAGCGCCCCCCTGCGCAAAGCCCTGCAAGCGTTGCGCAACTTGTCCTCGCAAGCGGGACAGCAGCGCGGGCCCGTAACCCTAACCCAGCCGGCGCAGGTGGTGGGCGATTTGCTGGATGACTTGGGGGAAACCACTCGCAGCGGCGGGGCGGCTCTTGGCAATCCCGCTGTTCACGGCGTCGATACTGCCCAGATGGCGGCGCTGTCGATTGTTTTTGAGGTGATTTAATCCCCCTGTAGGGTGCGTACTGAGTACGGCACCCTACTTCGACTCTTTCCAGCCATTGACATTACCCTATCCTAGCCATTGCCATTTTTTATGGTAACTTTTGGAAAAATTATTGTTAAATTGTTTAAACTATTTTTCAGTACGGGTACAGTACAGCACGGCAAGACTCCGGCTCAGTTACCCGCCAATGCAAGAGTAAGAGGAGATTCAGCAAAGCTATGCAGGAACTGATTGGCGTTATTATTTTAGTCATCGCAACCTTTGCCTTTACTTACATGGCGGGAATACTGGGTCTTGTGTTCAATGGGCTGTTTGCGGTGCTCGGCGGAATCCCCGAGTGGATTTGGACAGCTGCCTTACTGTCGCTGACCATTTCTGTTTCTAGATTTGAGGGTTCTTGATCGCTTCTTGGGGCGTCGGGCATTGGGCACTGGGCAGTGGGCGATGGGGCATTTCGTAGGGGGCGGGTTTAGTGCAATCCTTCGCGCTCGTCACAAATATTTCGGGTGAGCCCAGCCCCTACAAGCCACCGGGGTGGGGGGCCGGTTGAGTGCAATCTTTCGCGGCGTCACCAACAGTTCGGGGGAACCCGCCCCTACAAGCCACCGGGGTGGGGGCCGGTTGAGTGCAATCTTTCGCGGCGTCACAAATATTTCGGCGGAACCTCCTGTTAGAATCTAAGACTGGTAAAATAAATATTAGAGATTGTTTACCAAGCAAAAGTGAAGGTGCCAGAAACCGGGTTTCTTGGCCGGCCATTATAGCAATGGACAGTAGAGACGCGACATGTCGCGTCTCTACTGACAAGGCCGCAACGCCTGCCCTTAAGGACATTGGGACAGGCAAGATGCCTGGACTACGAGGTATAGGACACAAACCCGTAGGCGGGAGTGCGGCTGACGCGCCCGCCCGGAACGGGCCTGCCCTCAATGTGTAATGTCCTAACCAATGTGGCCAGTGCTATACATATCCGTTGACCCTGCAAAATAACCCCGGTTTCTCACCCTCTGCCGGCCTTAACAATTACTTTATAAACACTCTCTAACCTGACATAACTTCAACGTGTCATCTGGGAGTCATCTCAATTTTCCTCATGCCTTTTCTTGTAGAGACGTGATAAATCGCGTCTCCCCACAATCGGCGAGACTTGCAAGCAGAACAGCAGCGCCAACCCGCAACTCTGGCGCTCGCCGGCGCAGGTGGTGGACGCTTTGCAACGATGACTTCCGGGAAAGCACTCGTGGGGGCGGGGCGGCGCTTGGCAGAGTCCCGCTGTTCGCGGCGTCCCCACAGCCCAGATGCCGGCGCTGTCGGTGACTTTTAAGCTGATTTAAGGCCAATCGGGAGAGCCGGTGCGACACCCTCATATCACATCTGACTGATTAATGCAACTAGGAGTGAGGGGGTGTTGCTGCTGCGTTCGCCCTGGCCTTCCTACAGTGTTCTCGGGCCGTCTAAAGGTCGCCCTTCTCTGACTGTTCAGATTTACTTATCATAATGGTTCAGAATAATTGCCTTTTCAAATAGTAAATTTGGCTACATTCCCTCTTAAACCGTTTACACTATGTACCTGTGCGGGGAAACTGCAATACGGCCAGACGCCGGCTGAATGGCCCGCTCATGCAATAGCAGGAGGAATGCTGTTTGTGATTTTTGGCGAAATCCCAGAGTGGATTTGGACTGCTGCCTAGCGTGTGGCTGACCGTGAAATTTGGGTATTCGCCACGCCGTCCGGCGTTTGTTGAAGGTGCCAAAAGGCTGGAAATTCACTGTCTGCTCTGAAAGTAGATTTGAGAGAAAGCAGCAAAACTTTTACTTCGGACGCCGCCCGGTGGCCAATATTTCACCGGCATCACATCCTCCTTTAAAGTTCAACACTTAACCCTAATCAGGGAGCTACAAACCACAATGGCAACGACCGCCCAAACCATACTCCAAGAGTACGCTGCAGGTAAAAAAGATTTTCCGTACACCTACCTGCCCGGCGCTGTTCTCACCCAAACGAACCTCTCTGAGGCTAACCTGAGCTATTCCTACCTGTCAGGTGCTCAACTGTGGGCTTCCATCTTGGGGGGCGTCAAACTCAGCTTTGCCTTCTTGGCCAATGCCTCTCTGAACAGTAGCTACCTCGGTTATGCCGACCTGCGTTCTGCCTGCCTGTCCAATGCGGATTTCAGCAATGCAAATCTGAGTAATGCTAACTTCACCGGTGCGGATTTGACTGGTGCCAAGTTCACGGGTGCCACACTCGCGGGTGCCAACTTCACCGGCGCTATCCTCAAGGGTGCCGACTTCACGGGCGCTAAACTCGAAGGGGTGATCTTCCCGGATACCACCGCGCCGGTGCTGGCTTCGGGTAAATTTGAGGTGCCGGCGGGTCAGCAAGGTGGAGTGAACTTTACCAACCCCGTCAATGCTGAAATCACGGTGGTATTTACTCCATCAGGTACGTGGTCGGCATACGGAACTGATAATAATTTCGTCTGCACATCGGCAGGTCTTGTCGGCTCCATTTACGACGTGTACCAACAGAATTCTCCATATCCAAAGTACAACTTGGGTGCCTTGCTAGCGGTGAGCACACAATCCAGCGCGGTGACGCCAATAGATGGTGAAAAGCGGATTCGCCTGAAACCGAATGAAACCTTGGCATTCCAAATGAATGACGACCGGCGATATTACGCAGATAACAAAGGTTCTATCACCGTCACTTGGGCCGCTGTAGTCACGAGCTGAGCCTGAAAACCGCGATCGTTCTGCTTCGGGACAGTCCCGTTTCTAATGTAGGGGCGAAGCATTTGCGCGGGTTTCTTTAGGAACTAACCGATATTTCGGGAGCGCAAATGCTTCGCCCTCTTGGCTAACCAACCGAACAACCTGGCCTTGTAAGGGTTAGGGGGGGAAGTTGGCATTTAATTGTGTCCGCCTGCTTGTTCACCGACTCCTCCCGCCGACTGTAAAATTTTGTAAATTTTTGTCCCGCAGGCAACCCAACTGTGTTTATGTGAGTTATTAACCCGCTCCCACGAGGCATTTACCTGTGAGCTGCCGGTTGTTCCGACCGGTGTGATTCCATATTGCGGGCTGATTGCCCGTGCAGTTTTTGCGTTTCTCCTGGAACGGCGAGTCGGTTGCCGTGCCGGTGCAAACCGCTCAAAATATAACAGATGAAGCACTGTAGCTGTTCAAACAGGGTGTCTTGAAGTATGACCGAGGTAGATTGACAGAAGCATTGGAGACGTTGCAAAAGGTTCTAGCCCCGGCAATAGTTATCGGCGAACGTCTAGGCGTTGGGGCAGCGCTCAACTGTATTGGGTCAGTTTACCGCAATCGGGGTCAGTATGCCAGAGCTTTGGAATTCTTCCAGCAAAGCAATGCCATTGCAAGAGTTACCGGCAACAAGGCAGGGGAAGGAACAGCGCTCAACAATATTGGGGAAGTTTACCGCAATCTGGGTCAGTATGCCAGAGCGAATGCAATTTTACCAGGAAAGCAATGCCCTTGCAAGAGCTGTCGGCGACAAAGCCGGTGTCGGGACAGCGCTCAGCAATATTGGGACAGTTTACCGCAATCTGGGTCAGTATGCCAGAGCTTTGGAATTCTTCCAGCAAAGCTTAGCTATTGCCAGAAAAGTCGGCGACAAAGCGGGGGAAGGGAGAACGCTCAACAATATTGGCTTAGTTTACGGCAGTCTGAGTCAGTATGCCACTGCGAATGCAATTTTACCGGCAAGCCTTAGCCATAACCAGACAAGCTGGCGACAAAGCGGGGGAAGGGACAATGCTCAGCAATATTGGCCTTACTTACCTTCTGACCGGCAACTTCGCCGAAGCTGAAACCGCCCTACTCGACGCCATTGAGGTTAAAGAATCCCTGCGCCCCGGACTGACTGATGCCGATAAAGTGTCAATTTTTGACACCCAGCTGAACGATTATCTAGCGCTGCAAAAAGCCCCGATCGCCCAGAATAAGAATTTTGCCGCTTTGGAAATTTCCGAACGTGGTAGGGCGCGGGCGTTTGTGGAATTATTAGCTAAACGGTTCTCTTCCGCTAATGCAGACACGCGAGATGTTGCCTCTCTACAACCGGCTGTCAAACCACCTAAACTTTCGCAAATTCAACAAATCGCCAACCAGCAAAACTCCACCCTTGTTGAATATTCGATTTTCAATCAATTTAACCCAACCGGCAAACAACTCCTGTCACCGGCACTCTACATTTGGGTAAACATTTATTGTAAAGCTGCTGCCCAAAGCGCGAATCATTCATCTGGCAACTCACGGTATACTGGATGATATCCGGGGATTAGACAGCGCCATCGCCCTCGATCCTTCTGGCGAAGATAATGGCTTGATCACCGCTGACGAAATCCTCAATTTGAAATTAAATGCCGAATTAGTTGTGCTGATCGCCTGCAACACAGGCAGAGGCAAAATCACCGGCGATGGCGTCGTTGGGCTGTCGAGAGCCTTAATCAGTGCCGGCACACCCAGCGTCATTGTTTCCCAGTGGTCAGTGCCAGACGCCCCCACCGCCTTCTTAATGGCTGAATTTTACCAAAATCTGCAAAAAAACCCCGACAAAGCTCGCGCCTTGCGTTCCGCAATGCTGGCGACAAAGCAACAGCACCCCACCCCCAGAGACTGGGCTGCTTTTACACTGAGAAGGCGAAGCGGAGTGAAGTTGTATTAAAATTATTTAATTGCTTTTTATTAACGGGTGTGCGGACAGCCGGCACGGCTGCCGGCAACCTCAATCCACAACCCTGATCAAGCCTCGGCGCAGAGCGTCGAACACGCGGTCGATATGCTGCTGCTCGTGGGGGCTGAGCGCATCTTTAGATAATAAAGTATTCATAAAAAGTTGTTGGTCCCCGCGCGTAATCCGGTGAGTAGTAAAGATTCGCTCGACGACCTGCTCTAGTGTGGGTTTGGGTGGATGCCCTTGATATTGCATGGGACTACCGGAACGCTACAGTTATCTTTTAGTGGGTTGATGAGGTGAAAAAGCCTATAGCGGTTTTCAATTTGTGATGGTACAGATGGGTAGAAAAATGGTATGCCCGCCCAAAACGGGACACTTTACAGATCCTTTCTCTTGTAGAGACGCGATTT
>CAZJNL010000378.1:0-5588 GCA_964546515.1 uncultured Oscillatoria sp. | reverse complement strand
CAACACATAAACAGACTCCCTGGTGTTTTTTTGTACAATTCGATACATAATTTTTGAGGTGCCACAAACAACAGGAAGATTAAGGGAAAGCTGACTCCCAGCTGTGCGGTGCCGGTCTGAAAGCGCCGGCTGCTGGTCTAAGCTAGACAAATATCCAAGCGACAAGCCGAGATATCCGCCCGGTCATTCCGCCGAAAAATGGCCATTTTGGCTGTTTGGGCTGGAAGTGGCATCCCAATCGCTCATAAAATCGATGTCTATGCTAGATTTAACCGGAAAAAACGCCCTCGTCACCGGCATTGCCAACAATCGCTCGATAGCGTGGGGCATCGCCCAACAGCTGCACAAAGCAGGAGCCAATCTCGGCATCAGCTACTTGCCAGACGAGAAAGGGCGCATGGAGAGAAAAGTTGCCGAACTGGTAGATCCCCTCAACCCCAGCCTGTTTGTCCCCTGCAATGTCCAAGATGACGCCCAAATTCAGTCTACCTTTGAGACGGTGCGCGACAAGTGGGGCAAGCTCGATATCCTGATCCACTGCCTCGCCTATGCCGGTAAGGAGGCGCTTTCAGGTGATTTTAGCAAGACTTCGCGGCCAGACTTTCTCCAGGCTTTGGACATCAGCGCCTACTCCCTAGTTCAGCTGAGCGCCGCCGCCAAACCCCTGATGGCAGAAGGCGGCAGTATTGTCACCCTCTCCTACCTAGGCGGCGTGCGAGTGGTTCCTAACTACAATGTTATGGGAATTGCCAAGGCAGCGCTAGAAATGAATGTCCGCTACTTGGCAGCTGAACTTGGCCCGCAAAATATTCGCGTCAATGCCATCTCTGCTGGGCCCATCCGCACCCTGGCCTCTTCGGCAGTGGGCGGCATCCTCGACATGATCCACCATGTTGAGGAAGTGGCTCCGCTGAAGCGCACCGTGACCCAGCTGGAAGTGGGCAACGCGGCGGCTTTCCTGTGCAGCGATCTGGCGAGCGGCATCACCGGCCAGGTTCTGTATGTGGATTCCGGTTATTCCATCATGGGAATGTAGCCGGTGAGCGTGCCTCATGCGCTCAGCATGGGGGCGCAATGGGAAAACCCGCCCGCGCGGGCTTGACAAAAATTTGATTGTGTGTTAATAAGCGCGTCCGGGATGCGGGGTGCGCTGTGGCGATGCAGTTCTCATGTCAAGGAAGATTCAAAAGTTTTTAGCAGTTTCGCAGGTGGCATTTAGCGGAGTCAGCGCCGCCGCCCCAGCAAGAAAGCAGCCGGTGCCTGCTTCCCAAGCAGCGGTTTGCGCCCACCGGCATTGTGGGGATGCCCCCATTGCCGGCCTTCCGCCTAGCGCCCCACAGCAGCCCAGCAGCGGGAGGAGTGACAGCCTCGTTATGGAGCTTCCCTATGGCAGGGGTGAAACTTGGTATGTTTGTCAGGGGTATCAGGGAAAAATTAGCCACCAAACCCGTTTTGCTTTAGATTTAACGGTGGCGAAAGACTTTGGGGTGGCGGCGTGTCACGCAGGGGACGGAAATGTTAACAAATCTGCCCGCCGGCAGGTGCTTGCGCCGGTTGCGGGGACAGTGATGTATGCCGGTGCGGATTTTATTTGCCTGCAAATTGATTCGCGCCGCAGCCTCCTGATTGACCACATAGACCGCAGTGTTGCCAATGGGGCGAAAGTCAGCAAAGACACCGTGCTGGGTACAGTGTCGCCGGCGGCGAAGGTTAATGGCGGATACGCTCACATTCATATCGAGCCTTTTAAAAACCCCAAGTGCGCTTTAGGAACGTCAGTTCCTTTGACTGCTGCTAATGGATTTCAATTGAGTGGGATTGGGGATTTGCCAGATTTGCCAGGGGGCAACGATTATTACAAAAGGGCTTTGACCAGACCGTAGCTGTTAGAAAACAGCGCACTTTCTGCTAGCGGAGAGTTCGCCTGCTGGACAAGTTATGGGTTATTTCGGAGGTTTCGCGCTGCTGAATCAGCTTTGACAAATGCGCCGCCAGACGCAACAGATCGTCGAAGCAAAACGTCTCGGCTTGTTTGATTAACTGATGCAAGGTATCTTCAGGCATAATCTAATAATTCAACCTCCTTGAGTTTTACCGATTACCTGGCTGCAAGTTTAACTTCGCTCTGGACAGATGGTTGGCAGTAAGTTCTAATTAGCGCTCTTGCATTCTCTTGCCCTTGCCCTGTATATAAATTGCACGACACCGGCAGCGCCGTGAGGTGCCGGTGTTACCCGACACCCCCCTGGGTTACAGGTGGGCGACACTTCTCTCCCCCCACACCACCCTCTCCTAGCTGAGGCAGTCTCAACTCTCACTGAGAGTCAGAGTCGTGCGTCAAGCTTGCGCTAGCCGGTAAGCGAATCGCACCCCCCCAAAACGCCAACCGCTAGCGCCCTCTTTTATCCCCAACTAAATTCTAAAAACCGGCCCGTTAGGATGTGCGGGATTCGGGATGAAGCGCTGATTTTCCTCATCCACAACCACTAACAGCTGCAATACCACCGCACCACCCCCACCGGCAGAAAAGTACGCACCCTCCCCCTATCCACAAGTGCTTCTGTCTCACACATGTGAACCTGAATCTGGTCAAGCTGTCCTTGTTCGACGAAATATTCATCGAGCGGATTAGTTAACTTTAGCCGCACTCGAACCGCTCCTCTCACTGACCCCCTAACTGTACCTCCAGAAACTTATCATTATCCCTCTATTCCCACGCTCTCCTTAACATTAATTTTAAAATCCATTAACCCGTGATGGCGACAGCGAACCACCTCTCTCTACCCTCTTTCTTGGCCTCTTTCTTGGCGACCTTGGCGTCTTGGCGGTTCAAAAACCCCGAATTCCCCAAAAACAAAGCTTGCGCAAACCCCGGAGTGCGAACCAGCACTGTTTGGGTGTGGAATATGCCGGCGGTTTTCTCTCTCATTGCCGACAGTTACAACCACAAAATCAAAAAGGTTGACACGCGCACGGGAGTCTGCTATTCTGTGCTAGGAGATTGGTCAGTCGGATTTCAAGATAGGCGGGGTGCCAGCGCTCGGTTTTCCGAGCCTGCCGGTTTGATCGCTGCCGGTTCTTACCTGTATATTACAGATACCAATAACCATGCCATTCGTCGCGCCGAAATTGACACGATGACCGTCACAGGGGTGCAATTTCCAGGATTGTGTGCGCCAGATGTTTGCGTTCCTGTGTAGAGCGGTTGTCAATTTGATCAGATACAGATGGTTAGAAAAAGGGATGCCTGCCCAAAACGGGTGTGGAGACGCAACATCGGCGTTCGTACAATTCTCTTGCAGAACGCGAGTGGCTCCTCTGGAAGTCTCGGATGAGTCCCACTTCAGTCAACAGCATCTTTCGGCAGTTTCCGTCTGGGATGATCGCACCCTGCTGCTGAACCCTTCACAGCAACCCGCAGGCAAATGACAAACTTATTAAGCGGAAATCATTCAATTTCCACAGATTCGAGCAGCCGCAGAACAGCGTCTGCATTGTCCAACTCACCGACAATCCGCCGAAATGGTTCCGGCGAGACTTTTAGGAGGGTGGGGGTTGCAGAGACTCGATCTGCTTCTGTTTGCTCTGGGTGTGTGAAAATATCAATAACTTTCAAGGTATAAGGGGAAGCGCTACCCTGCTCCAACAGCTGGTGCAAGCGCTTCAGGGTGCGCTCGGTAGCAGCAGTGTGCCCGCAAACAAATAAACGCAGTACATATCCATAAGTTTCCGATGGGTCGCGCATAGGTGCCACTTCCTGTATGTGAGAGCTGTGATAAGATAAGATGCGCTCAACTGGCATGACTGGGGCAGGCTCTTCCGAGCGCTGAGAAAACTGCGGACGACAGGTGGCCAGCACGCTGGGGATTGCGCAACTCTTCTAACGGAGGGCAACTTGTCAGAGCCATTCCCTCATCTCAACCATAGCATTCAGCTCTGCAGGTTATGACTTACGTTTAATTAATTTTTTATAAAAACTTTGGGGGGCGGGGGAGTGCCGCCCCCTGCCAACGCACCCGTCGGGGCGATCTCGCTAGAGAGGCGGTGTCCCTGACAGGCCGGCAGAAACCTGTGGAGAAACTGTCAGGCTAAGCTGTAAGGCTAATAATGCTGCTTGTCTGCCCTTTGGAGCCGGAGGCTCCTAAAAGGAGTTCCCAGCCGGAGGCTGGGAACGAGGGGAAAAAGGGAAAGCAGGGACTGCTGTCCCACTCCCGGGACAGGAGGTTAAGTTGACGCCAATGTTTAGGAACCCGCCCCTACTTAGCTATTTAGATCGCGGCCTCGGAGGAACTGAGCCATTTCATTCGGAGTCGGCGACATTTCCAAGGCGACTTCTTCAGTAATGCGGCCTTCTTTATAGAGCTTCAGCAGCGCCTTGTTCATGGTCATCATACCGTCGAACTCAGCTTTCAGCATCACCAGGTTGATGTTGTCATAATCACCTTTGATGATGTATTCCTTAATCGCGTCAGTGGCGATCAGGATGTCGTGGAAAGCTGCCCGCTTGCCGTCCGTTGTTTTGCACAAACCCTGGGCAATAATACAGATCAGGGATTCTGCCAGTGAAATCCGTAAAGGTGGCTGCTCTGCGGGCGGGAACATCCCCAGAATCCGCTCAATGGTTTTGATAGCGCTGTTCGTGTGCAGGGTGCCCGCCACCAAGTGACCCGTGGAGGCGGCTTTCAGGGCGATATTCATCGTTTCTTGGTCGCGGATTTCCCCCACCAGCATCAAGTCTGGGTCTTGGCGGAGCGCCCCTTTCAGGGCATTTTTAAATTCCAGGGTGTGCCGGCCCACTTCCCGGTGCTTGATCAGGGATTTGCGGCTGATATGAACAAATTCAACCGGGTCCTCAATGGTGATGATGTGCTTGGCAAACTCCTTATTCATGTAGTCAATCATCGCCGCCATTGTGGTGGACTTACCGGAACCGGTAGGCCCTGTCACCAGGATTAGCCCTTTGTGGTAGTGGCAGACATCCTTGAACACCGGCGGCAATTTCAACTGCTCCATCGTCAAAATCTGCGCCCCGATCAGCCGCAGCACCATCGCCGGACCGGCGAGGGAGTCAAACAGGTTGATCCGGATGCGCACGAAACCGAGATCCGCCACCGCGTCAAAGTCCAGGCTGTCTTGGAAGCGCTGAATTTCTTCATCCGTGAGGATTTCCCGCAGCCAGCTCATAAAGGTGTCCAGATCCGTCACCGACCACTCTGTGGGCGTGATGTCGCCCCGCTTGCGGTATCGGGGGGCTTCATTCACACCCAAGTGAACGTCAGAAACCCCGTTTTCGTTCGCTGTCCAGACAATATCCCTTAATGTGGGGTGTCCCGGACTGGGCCCCGGGCCTCTTTGTGGCGGTCGGGGCTCTGGCGCTACCAGTGCCTTAATTGGTGGGATATTCGAGTACATCAGTGCCGGTGTCTGTGCCGGCTCCCCTGGAGGTGCCGCCGGAGGCGGTGCCGGTGCTGGGGGTGCCGGTGCCGGTGCTGGGGGTGCGGGGGGTGCCGCCGCTGGGGCTGCTGCTGCCGGTGCCGGTGGGGGTGCTGCCGGTGCGGGGGGTGCTGCCGGTGGGGCTGCTGCTGCCG
>CAZJNL010000377.1:1707-5593 GCA_964546515.1 uncultured Oscillatoria sp. | reverse complement strand
CGCCAACAGCATCATTCCATTCGCCAGCAGCTTAAATTAACACCAATGGGCAGCGCCCACCCCACCGGCTCACCCAAAAATACCGGCAAAAAACTCAATCGCCTCCTTCAGCGCCCCAATAAACACATCAACCTCCTCGCGGGTATTGTAAAAATACAAACTCGCCCGCGCCGTAGACTGAGCCCCCAAATACCGGTGCAGCGGTTGCGTGCAGTGGTGACCCGCACGAATCGCCACCCCCGCCTGATCCAAAATCGTAGACAAATCGTGCGGGTGCACCTCACCGGCAGTAAACGCCGCCAGCGCCGCCCTGCCGGTGCCATCCGCAGCCGGTTGCGGTCCGTAAAGCGTAATTTCAGGAATTTTCCGCAACTGCTCAAACAAATAAGCCGTCAGCTCGTGCTCGTAAGCGGCGATTTTATCCATCCCCACCTTCGTCAGGTAATCCACCGCCGCACCCAGCGCGATTGCCTCCGCAATTGCCGGCGTGCCCGCCTCAAACTTTGCCGGCACATCCGCATAAGTAGAATATTCCAAAAACACATCCGCAATCATCTCGCCCCCGCCCAAAAACGGAGGCATCGAGCGCAGCACCGGCAACTTCCCGTACAAGAACCCGATGCCCGTGGGAGCGCACATCTTGTGCCCAGAAGCCACCAGCCAGTCGCAGTCAATCGCCCGCACGTCAATCCCCATGTGCGGCACACTCTGGCAAGCATCAATTAACACCTTCGCCCCATACTTGTGAGCCAGTTCCGCAATCTCCCGCACCGGATTAATGCAGCCCAAAGTATTAGAAACATGAACCACAGACACCAACTTCGTCTTATCCGAAAGCAGCGATTTAAACTGCTCCAGATTGAACTCCTGCGTCTCAGTCAGCTCCACAAACTTCAGAACCGCACCCGTCTTTTGCGCCACAATTTGCCAGGGCACCAAATTGCTGTGGTGCTCCATCACCGAGAGAATCACCTCATCCCCTCGCTGCAAATTATTCAACCCCCAAGCGTAAGCCACCAAATTAATCGCCTCACTCGCATTGCGCGTGTAGACAATCTCCTGATGGGAAGCAGCATTAACAAACCGGCTTACTTTTTCCCGCGCCTCCTCGTATGCAGAAGTCGCCCGCGCACTGAGCGTGTGAGCGCCCCGGTGCACGTTAGAATTGTACTGTTCATAGTATTCCCGCAGCGTTTCCAACACCTGCAAAGGCTTTTGAGACGTAGCGGCATTGTCCAAATAAACCAAACGGTGCCCGTTAACTTCCTGCAGCAAAATCGGGAAATCAGGACGCACCTTAGCAGCCAGAGTTTTTTCTTGAGTTAGCAAGGTCATTTTTACAACTTTGGATTGGAATCTCTCATTTCCAGGCGGAGCCTGAGAACGTTTTTTCTATAGCTTTTCCCTCGCCTCTCCCCAACTGGGGACGGAAGGCGGAGCCTTCCGGTCGGCAACGAGGGATAAACTCCTCTCTTTTCTCCCCCTCCCCGTTTACGGAGAGGGGGTTGGGGGGTGGGGTTCCCTTGTTTTCAGCTATTCCCAACTGTCCATCCGGCAACCAACACACCGCGAGAGCATCTTCCGCAGCGAATCTACCGGAATTTGACCGATCACCTCACCGGCAAACGAATCAATCAGCAGATTGCGAGCGTCAGCTGCATTTAACCCGCGACTTTGCAGGTAGAACACTTCCTCAGCATCCAACTGACTCACCGTAGCGCCGTGAGAGCACTTTACATTATCCGCAGTAATTTCCAACTGCGGCTTTGTATCCACACGCGCCTTAGACGACAGCAGCAAATTCCGGCTCAGCTGAGCCGCATCAGTCAGTTGCGCCGCCTTCGGCACAAACACCTTGCCATTAAACACCGAATGAGCGCGGTCATCCACAATGCACTTGTGCAATTGCCGGCTCCTCCCGTGGGGGTGATTGAGCGCAATAACACTGTGAGTGTCAGCCACCTGTTCCCCCACAATCATTGTCAAACCGTTGAGCGTCGTTTCCGTTCCCTCGCCAGTTTGAAACACCTCCAAATTGTGCCGCGACAGTTTCGCCCCCAAACTGACAGCATAGCAAGTATAGCGGCTATTCCGGGCTTGCGCGACCGCACTCCTGCCAACGTGAAACCCCTCAGCCCCTTCCCGCTGAATCCGAATGTGAGTAACTTCAGCGTTTTCCAGGGCCCAAATTTCCGTCACCGCATTCGTAAAATAAGGGCGAGCCGCCGGCTTATCCGGACATCCCAGCCCAACAGTCGCGTAATGCTCAACCAGCGTCACCGAACTGCCGTGTTCCGCCACCACCAAACAGCGCGGCTGCACAATAAAAGACTCCGCACCGGCAACCTCCACAAACAGCAAATGAATAGGCGCAACCACCGTCACATCTTTCGGCACCCACACCACCGCCGCATCCGTCAAACCGGCAGTATTGAGAGCCGCAAACACCTCCTCACCACCAGACTGCTTCCCCAAATACTCCTCAATTCGCACCGGCAACTCACCACCGAGCAAATTGCCCGCCAGCACCCCCGCTGGCAAACCCGCCACCTCCGACAAGTGCGGCGCAAAAACCCCATTCACAAACACCAGCCGACTCTGCGCCGCCTCTGGCAAACTCAGCGCCGCCACCGACTCAGCCGGCACATCCACCGGCTCAGCCGCCTGCAAATTCAGCCGCAGCAGCTCCGAAACATCAGTAAACCGCCACTCCTCATCCCGCGTCGAAGGTACAGCCCCCTCACTCGCCAAAGCCGACGCTCGCGAGCGCAGCTCCTGCAGCCACCCCCACTTTTCATCCCCCAGCGAAACGCGCTCGCCAACCCGCTGCAACAGCCCAGCCAAATAAGCCGCCCTGTCAGCAGAAACCAACTTCAAATCCTTACCAACAACCTGAACACTCATCGCGCACCCACCTCAGCAGCTTCCTCTTCACGCACCCACTCATAACCCCGCGCTTCCAGCTCCAGCGCCAGTTCCTTAGTGCCGGTCAGGATAATCCGCCCGCCTTCCATCACATGAACATAATCCGGCACAATATAATTCAGCAACCGCTGATAGTGCGTAATCGCCAGCATCGCATTCTCAGCGCTCGCCAGCTGATTCACCCCATTCGCCACAATTCTCAGCGCATCAATATCCAGCCCCGAATCCGTCTCATCCAAAATCGCCAACTTCGGCTCCAGCAGCGCCATTTGCAGAATCTCATTCCGCTTCTTCTCGCCGCCCGAAAACCCCTCATTCACACTCCGACTCAAAAAAGCCGGATTCATTTTGACAATTTCCAACTTCTCCTGTATCAAATCGTCAAAATCCAGCGCATCCAACTCCTCCAGCCCCTTCTGCTTGCGGTGCGAATTGTACGCCACACGCAAAAAATCCAAATTCGTCACCCCCGGAATCTCCAGCGGATATTGGAAAGCCAGAAACACCCCAGATCTCGCCCTTTCCTCCGCTGCCAACTCCAGCAAATTTTCTCCCCGAAAAATCACCTCACCCCCCGTCACCGTGTAGTCAGGATGCCCCGCCAACACCTTAGAAAACGTACTCTTACCCGACCCATTCGGCCCCATTATAGCATGAATTTCCCCCGCCTTAATCTCCAGATTCAACCCCTTCAAAATCTCAATCCCATCCACATCCGCCCTCAAATCGCGGACAGACAGAATAACCTCACCATTCTCAACAATCATCTCTCTCTCTTTCCTCTTCCTTGGCGTTCTACTCTTCGAGAAGCCGCGCTTCTCGTCTTGTCTTGGCGGTTCAATTTTAACCGCAGATGAACGCAGATAAACGCGGATATCTGCGTGCGTCTGCGTTTATCTGCGGTTCCATTTTACCCAACTGTACCTTCCAACTTCAAACTCAGCAGCCGGTCAGCTTCCAC
>CAZJNL010000377.1:0-1697 GCA_964546515.1 uncultured Oscillatoria sp. | reverse complement strand
CAGCTTATTAAACACATCCTTGCAGAACCCGCTGATAATCATCGACACAGCATCCTCTGCCGAAATCCCCCGCTGCTGGAAATAGAACAGCTGGTCTTCCCCAATCTTAGAGGTAGAAGCCTCATGCTCCACCTTGCCGGTGTTGTTTTGCACCTGGATGTAGGGGAAAGTATTCGCTTGGGCGCTATCCCCAATCAGCATAGAATCGCACTGCGAGTAATTGCGTGCGCCGGCAGCCTTTGGCCCAATCTTCACCAAGCCGCGATAGCTATTCTGGGAGTGACCGGCAGAAATCCCCTTAGAAATAATAGTGCTGCGGGTGTTTTTGCCGACGTGCACCATTTTGGTGCCGGTGTCAGCTTGCTGGTAGTTGTTAGTTAAGGCAACCGAGTAGAACTCGCCCACCGAATTATCTCCCACCAGCACGCAGCTGGGATACTTCCAGGTAATAGCGGAGCCGGTTTCCACCTGAGTCCAGGAAATCTTGGAGTTGACTCCCTGGCACAGCCCCCGCTTAGTGACAAAGTTGTAAATGCCACCTTTGCCCGTTTCGTCGCCCGCGTACCAGTTCTGCACCGTGGAGTATTTAATCTCCGCGTTGTCGAGGGCAACTAATTCTACCACGGCGGCGTGCAGCTGGTTGGTGTCGAACATCGGTGCAGTGCAGCCTTCCAGGTAGGTGACAGAGCTCCCCTCGTCGGCTACAATCAGGGTGCGCTCGAACTGGCCACTGTCGCCGGTGTTAATCCGGAAGTAGGTGGACAGATCCATCGGGCACTTGACGCCTTTGGGGATGTACACGAAGGAGCCATCGCTGAACACCGCTGAGTTGAGGGCGGCAAAATAATTGTCGCTCACCGGCACCACGCTGCCCAGGTACTTCTGCACCAAGTCTGGGTGTTCCAGCAGCGCTTCCGAGATAGAGCAGAAGATCACCCCTTGTTTGGCCAGCTTTTCTTTAAAGGTGGTGGCCACCGATACGCTGTCGAAGATAGCGTCAACCGCCACGTTGGAGAGGCGCTTCTGCTCGGAGAGCGGAATGCCCAGTTTCTCGAAGGTTTCCAGCAGAGCTGGGTCAACTTCCTCCAGACTGTTGAGCTTTTGCTTCTTCGGCTTCGGCGCGGAGTAGTAAATTATATCCTGGTAATTAATTTGCGGATAATTTACATGCGCCCATGCCGGCTCTGTCATCTTCAGCCACTGCCGGTAGGCTCGCAGGCGGAATTCCAGCATGAACTCCGGCTCGTTTTTCTTTGCGGAGATCAGGCGGATGATGTCCTCATTCAACCCGCGAGGGATGGTGTCGGCTTCAATCTGGGTGACAAAGCCGTACTTGTAGGGCTGATTGACTAAGGTTTTAACTGTTGCGCTCATCGGTGTGTGTGTTCTCTCTATCTCTAAGGTGGAAACCGGCAGTGGGACAGCCGTCACCCGCCGATTCTCAAGAATAGCCTGAATCTTAGGAGTCTGTGCTACAGCGCTCAGACAATGGCTGCGTTGGTTGCGCCCCTCAGTATTCGTTGGTGGTGGCTCGAATTTGTTCAACGGTGATTTCCCGCTTGTCGCCTGCTTGCCTCCTTGTCTGGCGTCAGGAACAGCATGCAGTGGCACTCCGCAGCGCTCCCGCACCGGCACTGCGGGCAATTCCAGAAGGCAGCCGCCACTTCGGCTTGTTTGTCAACGCAGATGCCGGCCAC
>CAZJNL010000376.1:0-5594 GCA_964546515.1 uncultured Oscillatoria sp. | reverse complement strand
GTCAGGTTTTGCCATTGTTTTGTTCTCTCTTGGGTAACACTGCTCTTATTTTAGCCCGAAAGCGCGACTAGCGGCCAGCCCACAAGACGAGCGCGGCCTTGAAACCCCTCAAAGGGTTCCACCGGCATCTTGTTGCCAACCGCCGACAAAAAGCTAGTTTTCTTAGCGCTTCGAGTACTGCGGTGCCTTGCGGGCTTTGCGCAGACCGTACTTCTTGCGCTCCTTAGCGCGGGGATCGCGGGTCAAGTAGCCTTCAATTTTCAAAGGCTGGCGGTTGTCGGGGTCTAGCTCGCAGAGAGCGCGGGCCACACCCAGGCGAATAGATTCCGATTGGCCGGTGAGTCCGCCGCCTTCCACCTTAACCAGGATGTCGTATTCATTTTCCAGCCCCAGAGTTTCCAGGGGGGCTTTGGCGGCTGACAGGTAGCTGGCGTTGAATTGCAGGTACTGGTCTCCGGGACGCCCGTTGACGATCAGCTGACCGCTCCCTGGAACCAGGCGCACTCGGGCGACTGCTGACTTGCGGCGACCGGTGCCCCAGTACACGGCTCTGCCCTGCTGTTCTGTGGCTTGCATTATTCCTCTCCTCCTGGAATGGTTTGAATTTTCAACTCTTGGGGTTTTTGAGCTTGGTGGGGGTGGAGCGGGCCCTTGTACACTTTCAGCTTGTTAAACAAGTCCCTGCCCAGGCTATTTTTGGGCAGCATGCCGCGCACGGCGTGTTCGATAATCCGTTCTGGCAGGCGCGATTGCAGTTGGGCGAACGTTTCAGTTTTCATGCCCCCCGGTCTGCCGGAGTGACGCCGGTAGAGCTTCTGGCTGCGTTTTTTGCCGGTGACTGCGACAAGTTCGGCATTGATCACAATTACGAAGTCACCGGTATCGAGGTGGGGGGTGTAGGTGGGTTTGTTCTTACCGCGCAGGACTCTGGCGATTTCGCTTGCCAGACGCCCCAGGCGCTGACCGGCAGCGTCCACGACGTACCAGTCTCGCTCTAGGGTGCTTTGTGAGGGAACGTAGGTTTTGTTCATCGGTTAAAAGCCAATTGTCAGTAGATAATTTCCCGGACAGTGTGCGAGCCGGCAGCAGGCCGTTACATCAATTCCCCTTTACACCTTTCGGTTTCCCCTGTCAAGGGGGGGGGGAAGATGTAATAATTTTGACTGATTGAGGGCGGGGTGCTGCCAGAAAGGAGGAATTTGGGCATAGTGTCAAACCAGATGTCTGGGGGGAAGGGGGATTCGGGGTAGCCGACTCGCAACAGGCACAGCCCGCGTGCCGGTGCGGCGTACTTGACCTCTTCCCGGCGCTCGTTAGCCCACAGGTCTTTGAAGTCAGCCAGGGTGCGCTGCCCCCGCCCCACTTGCACCAGCAGCCCCACCAGCAGGCGCATCATGCCGTAGAGGAAGCCATTGGCTTGCACTTCGATGTAAAGGAATGGCCCAGTCCGGTGGCACTCAGCCGCCTGTACGTCCACCCAGGAATGGGAGCGGCTGCTGCGGCTGCGGTGAAAGGCGGCCAAATGGTAGTGACCGATCAGCTGCTGCAAGGCGGCTTGGATGAGTGATTCATCCAGGGGGGCATAATAATAGTGCCAAGCAAAGGGCCGCACGAACAAGTTCGGCTGCGGATCGGTGTAGAGGGTGTAGCGGTAGCGCCGCCAAGCGGCTGAGAAGCGAGCGTGCCAGTTGCAGTCTACCTGCGCCGAGGCTCGCACCGCGATATCAGAGGGCAGATGGGTGTTGAGAACAGCCGCCCATTTGTGGGGGGGGATGGTGCTGGTGGTGTCAAAGTGAGCCACTTGAGCGGCTGCGTGGACACCGGCATCGGTGCGACCGGCACCGTAAAGTGTCACCGGTCTGCCGTGTGCCGATTGCAGGATTTTTTCGATTTCTTCCTGCACGGTGCGCTCTTTGGGCTGCCGCTGCCAGCCGTGGAAGTGGGTGCCCAGGTATTGGATTGCCAGGGCAATGCGTTGGGTTGACAGGGGCGGGGTGTCTGACATCAAAGTGGGCGCGGTTAATCGACCAGCTCCAGAATAGCCATTTCAGCGTTATCTCCCCGCCTGGGCACGGTGCGCAGAACGCGGGTGTACCCCCCGTTGCGATTGCCGTAGCGGTCTTTGACCTGTTCAAACAGGGCGTGTACCAGCTGTTTGTCGTAAATATAGCCTATGGCCTGCCGGCGAGCCGCCAGAGAGCCATCCTTGGCCAAAGAAATGATCCGGTCTGCTTCAGGCTGGACAGCCTTGGCCCGATCTTTGGTAGTGGTGATCCGACCGTGACGAATCAGCTCTGTGGTCAGAGCCCGCAGCAGAGCCCGCCGCTGGTCAGCTGGTTTGCTCAGTTTAGGAACGCGACAACCGTGACGCATAATTTAGTGTGAAGAATGAAGAATCGAGTGTGAGTGAGAGATTGGGAAGTGGAGCACTTCCTGATTAAATTTTTGATGCGCGTGGGATATTTTTCAGAGGTTGAATCCGAGGGAGCCTTGCTCTCAAAGGGCGCAGTAATTAGCCCCCTACTGAGCGCGGTAGCCGCCCTCCCAGGCCAAATTTTTCTCTCTTGAGTCTGAGTCAGGCTGATTCACCTGCTGTGTTCCTCTTGATTTTAGCCCCTGACGAGGCGACTGGTTTTCGCAGGCCAAGGCTGCCGGTCAAGTGCGCGGGAGTGACAGCCCCGCCTGGTGATTGTGTCTTGACTCAATTCTAGGTATTTTAGCGGGCGACCGGCATTCATTTCCCACTCTATCGAATATTTCTTAGGAGCCGATTCAGCCTCATTGGTGAGCCTATCTGAAGGATGAAAGAGAGATTTTTTTTCACCCTTCAAATTTGAACCATCACACTTTTTTAGCTAGTTTTAGCCGGCTTTTCCTGGGGCAGCGTGATGCCCAACCGCTTCTGCAAGGCTTCTATGACTTCTTCGGCTGACTTTTGACCGAAGTTTTTGATCTCTAGCAGGTCTTCTTGGGTGTAATCCAGCAAGTCCGCCACTGAGTTTATTTGCGCCCGCTTGAGGCAGTTATAGGCTCGCACTGAGAGCTGCAATTCTTCTATTGGAATCTGGCTCGTTGGATCTTGTGAATAGTCTTCACCTCTATCGAGACCCTTAAAGTCAATATCTTTGAGTGGGCTGAACAAATCTACGAGAATACCGGCTGCCGAGCTGAGGGCTTCTTGGGGCGTCAGACTGCCATTCGTCCAGATTTCCACAATCAGCCGGTCTTTCTCCACAGAACCGCCGATGCGGGCGTCTTCAACGATGTAGTTGACTTGGCGCACCGGCATAAATATAGCGTCAATCTGGAGGAAGTCCAGGGCAGTGGCCTCTTCGCGGCCCCGCTCGACTGAGCGATAGCCCTTGCCCTTTTCAATGCGAAATTCCATCTCCAGAGTGGCCCCTTCTGAGAGTGTGGCCACGTACTGGATGGGAGAGACCACCTGGACCTCTGAGGGCAGGTCGAACTGGGCCGCTGTGACCCGAGTCGGCCCTTTGGCCAGCAATCGACCTATTTGCGGTTGAGAAGTATAGCTTTTGAGGACAATTTCCTTCATGTTCAGGATGATTTCCAGCACGTCCTCCCGCACCCCTCGAATGGTGGCAAATTCGTGATTGACGCCCGCAATGCGGAGTGCCGTCACGGAGGCCCCTTCCAGGTTGCTCAGCAGCACCCGCCTCAGCGCATTGCCGACTGTTGTGGCTTGCCCTCGTTCCAGCGGCTCTATAATAAATTTGCCGTACTGACTTTGGTCTTTCTCAGTGTTGGACTCTACACACTCTATCTGAAACTGCGCCACGGAGTTACCTCCCTTCTCCTTGATGCCTGGAAGCGCCGCAGGCGCTCCCGAGGTGAATGCTCTCTTCATACCCAGCTCTCTTGGACTGAGTGCTGAGACAGTGTTCGATGCCCGGGCTGAGTGCGCAGTGAGAGAGGGTGAAGAATGAAAGATTTTGGGTCACAGGTGCAATCAATTCCCCACTTCTGGCTTTTTTCTTCGACCTTCTCACTTCTCACTTTTCTTTTCCCAGATCGCAAGCGTTTAGACTCGCCGCCGCTTCGGGGGGCGGCAGCCATTGTGGGGAATGGGGGTAATGTCCCGAATCAGTGTGATTTCCAGCCCAGCACCTTGCAAAGCGCGTATTGCAGTTTCTCGACCCGCTCCAGGCCCACTCACCATCACTTCTATCTGGCGCATCCCCTGGTCGTTAGCTCTGCGGGCCGCACTTTCAGCGGCGGTTTGGGCGGCAAAGGGGGTGCCCTTCTTGGCTCCCTTAAAGCCACTCGAACCCGCTGAGGCCCAGGAGATCACCTCACCGTTTTGATCGGCAATCGTGACAATGGTGTTATTAAAGGTAGACTGGATGTAAGCTACTCCATTCGGCACATTCCGCTTTTGCTTGCGGGGCCCAGCTTTTTTCGGTGTTTGTCGCGCCATAGTTATTGAGAGCGTTTTTAGTTGACTGAACAGTTAGGCGTGTGACTTACTTCTTAGCGGCTGCCTTCTTCTTGCCTGCTACGGTTCGGCGAGCCCCCCGACGGGTACGGGCATTGGTGCGGGTTCTCTGTCCGCGAACCGGCAGCCCCAAGCGGTGCCGTCGTCCCCGGTAGGTGCCAATATCCATCAGGCGCTTGATGTTCATGTTCTCCCAGCGCCTGAGATCCCCTTCGACTTGATAGTCGTTTTCCACCGCATCTCTTAATGCGGCCACATCGGCGTCACTTAAATCTTTAACCCGGGTGTCTGGATTCACACCCGTTTTGGCCAGAATCTCCTGAGAGCGCGATAGGCCAATTCCATAAATGTAGGTCAGGCCAATCTCTACGCGCTTGTCGCGAGGAAGATCTACCCCGGCAATCCGTGCCACGCTTTTTTCCCCCTAGTGTTTTTCTGGTGTTGCTAAAATTTTCTCATTGGACAAGATGCCCGACTGGCATCTGGGTGGGACGCCCTACCTCTAACCTTGACGTTGCTTGTGTTTCGGGTTAGAACAGATTACCATCACCCGACCGCGCCGGCGGATGATGCGGCATTTTTCGCAAATTTTCTTGACAGATGCTCTTACTTTCATGCAAACAATCCCGCTGGATACCCCCTGCCTGCCTAATTTGGCCAAGGGAGGAAAGCGAGGCGGGGTGTAGCGCTTCCCTAAAGTCAGTTGCTCGCCCGTTTTTTAGCCGAAAGCTCTGAAACGGAGCCGAAACCAGCAGGACTAACCCGCTCCCGTCCCCGCCCTGATGTCCTTTCGGCTGGCAACGCTTTGGGGCGCAGGGCAAGTAGGATTTCCGAAAAAATGCCACCGGAAGTGCGCAGGGGAAGCAGGGATGTTCGGCATGGATGCCAGCCATTGAACTTTCGTGAGCTGATTCCTCACGCAACGCGAGCCGCCCAACTGGGTTTCTGCAATCCCCCTTCTAGCTCGTCGAGCTGGGACAGGAGAGTTGAAGACTTGGCTGGCCTCACTACAAACGTAATATTATATCAATTTATCTGGAAGATGGCAAGAAACTCAGCCAATGCATAGCTCTATCTGAGTTTTGAAAACCTTTTATCTAAACCTACTTCTTGCGAAGACGGTAAGTAATTCTACCTT
>CAZJNL010000375.1:0-5594 GCA_964546515.1 uncultured Oscillatoria sp. | reverse complement strand
GTAGTTGGGCTTTAGCCCTACCGTCGGGTTCTGGCCCACACATTTTCATTGGTGGTGCGCAGTTCATCACGACTGCCTCCAAAAGTTGCAACTTTGGTTAAGTAGCAACTTGAGTTATATAGCATTCTAAATGATTTGCGCAACCTCTGGTTGCCCAAAAACCCGGAAGAGGGCGGTCTCCGTGGGTGCCCCGCCCCTACGAAACCGGTGTTCTTAAATTTACACAAATGATTTAGACTCGCTATATGTTAAAATCACATCAGAATCTTAGAACTAGGTGCCTGCCAGATGGACAGTGATAAAAAGCTATTAGCTCTTAAAAATTTCCTGGAAAATCAACTTCGAGAGTGGCACGCAGTTATCCGCTCTCGCCCCAATGACCCAAAAGCCTACATCCAGCGGGGCATGGTCAACTTCAAACTGGCTAAAATCGATGAATCCATTCAAGATTTCGACACTGCAGAAAAGCTAGACCCGCGCCTGACGCCCTACCTGTGGCAGCGCGGACTGTCATTTTACTACGCTGACAGATTTGAAGAAGGAGCCAAACAATTCGAGATTGATTTAACCGTCAATTCCCGAGATGTAGAAGAGACGGTGTGGCGCTATCTTTGCATCGCTCGCCAACAGGGCGCGACGGAGGCGCGGAATTCATTGCTAGAGGTAAAAAACGACCCGCGCCAGGTGATGCGGCGCCTCTGGGAATTGTATGCGGGAAATTGCGCCCCAGAGGATGTTATCGCCGCTGGTAAAATTGACGGCATACGCGGCTTATTTTACAGCCATCTTTATGTTGGATTGTATTGCGAAGCCGGCTCAGATATAGCGGGAGCGCGGGAGTATATTGCCAAAGCAATTGAGTGGGAGCTTGATGACTATATGTGGTATCTGGGGAGGGTTCATCTTTTACTGCGAGGGTGGGGTTAAAAACTTAGTGCCACTCTAGCAATTCAGGTGCGGGAGCGAGCGATATCTCAGTCCCGGTGAGAAATTATAGGGCAACTCTAGCGCGTAAGCCGCACTTGCGAGAGAGCGCGATGCTATAGCAGTAGCCATTTAGGTTATGACACAGAGAGAACCGCTTCATCAACTGATTGCCTTAACTCCTCACCCCTCACAAGAGCTTTCCGGATGTAGTTTTTCAGGCTGGAACAACATCTTTCAATTGGATTGAGGTCTGGTGAATAGGGCGGTAAATAGATTAAATCGCACCCCGCTGATTTAATCTATTCCTCAATCCTTCCACCTTTAGGAAAACTGGCAGCTAACTGATTAATCCAGAGCATGCTTGCGCCATTTCGGCTTGGGTTTTCTCTCCTATATCCTGGGCTTGCCTGTGTAAAAGACTCCCAGTCTGTGATTTTATGTCCTCAGCGATTTTGATAACCAGTTTCCGCTTTCAAGTCCGCAGTTGCTGACAGGCGTTTCCGCCACGGTTAAATTGTATTGCAGCTCACGTTAAACACCCGATCTGCTTCAGCTATAATCATCCCCCGTTCTACGGCAGCGATTACTTTTTTGCGGAGGTCATAGCTATAAAGTGCTGGCATACATCATGGATTACCAAAGGCTCTTCATTAGTATTTTAGCATGTCCTCACTTAACTGGCTAGTGCTATATTAGTCAGGACTTACGCAGAGATTATACAGGTAGTAGGGCAGGCACTGATCACCACCTACATATAGCGTCGAAATCAGACTTTTGCGTAAGTCCTGTTGTTGTCTCATGGGCGTGGCGCTGGATAATGTCCGCTCTCGATCCTACTGCCTGCGGCCACCGCAACAGCCAGTTTTTGGACACAATCGCGTGGGCAGAAGGCACGGCAGGGGCGGACGGATACTTAGCGCCCAACGACAGCTTAAGATTTAGCTTTCCCAGTTTCCTGCCAATCTTGTAAAGCATTGATTACAAAGCTAGCAGCAGGATGGTTAAGAAAAGCCTCAAAAGCAGAAGCACCACCAGCACGAATAGCACTCAATACTCGTGGCATCAAGGTAGGGTCATTTTCGATTTGCTTGATAGCTTCTGTTGCGATTACCATCTTGCCAGTGGTGGTGTTAGTGGGGTAATACTTCTCTAGCTGTTCGAGTAATTTCTGAATATCGGCAGCAGCAGCGGCTAAGTTTTGCGGTTCGGCTTCATTAAGCACACCTGCAACTTTAGCACCAGGCTGTATCGGGCCGCCGCTATTGTGTCCAATACCAAAATTACCACTTTGGTTGTATTGATTGCTACTTTTGTCTGACATGGGATCTCCTATGTTGTGGTAATTTACTGCGTAAAGTGTGGGTCTATTAACTAAGGTTGCTATCATAATATCCAGACTTTTTATTCTATCATCTTTTTCTGATAGGCGAGCTTTTAATACTTCGTTTAATGCTTTGATTTGGTTATAATCTTTAAAATATTCAGCGCTTAATTGAGAACGGTTAGCCTCTGGAGATGTAGCAAGGCGAATTAGAAAATTATCACCTCGCTTCTCCATTGCTTGGATTCCTAATTGGGCGTCAGGATTATTTTCAAATAATTTATTCAAAGCAATTGCGATAGCACGGGGGTCAACATGTGAGGTGTGGTATAAGTCCAGAGTGTCAAATATTGGCTTAATAAAGACACTAAATTCCCCCTTGGCAAATACCTCTTCATTATTGTCGGGTTTCCGAAATGGGTCGGGATTTTCTTCGGTGGTAAGCCTCATGTAAACCGCAATTCACTTCATCAAACTTAGTAGACCTGGTAATTCCCCAATCTTCAATGTACGCACCTGTAAGAGTAGCGCCTGTGAAATCAGTTTCGTCCAACTGGGCTTTTACCAGCTTCGCCCCTGATAAATTAGCGCCTCGTAAATCTGCATGGCTCAGGTTTGTCCCCATGAAGCTAGCATCTATTAAATTGGCTCCTTGTAAGTTAATACCTTGTAAATTCAAGCCACTAAAATCTTTCTTATCTCCCTGTCCTGTTATTAGCAATTGCTGGACATAAAGATTCCCTATATAAGTATTGTCAGGCTGTACTAAATATAACTTTTGGGTTTCTTTAAAACAAGTACGGGTGAGAATAGCTTTTCGGAAGCTTGTATTTCTAAGTATAGCATTATTAAAATCAACATCAGTTAGATTGGCTCCGTAAAAGTTAGTGCCACCTGTAGCAGCAAAAGCCACTGCGAATGTGCGAACCCACTCATCTCTAGGGTCTCCTTTAATAGTACGCCAGCCTAAGTAACTATATAACACTATTAATATAAATATTAATATAAAGCTGAAGGCGACGGCTTCGGTGAAGGCTCCGGCGACGGCTCCGTCGATGGCTCCTACGAAGGCGACGGCGACGGCGAAGGCAACGGAGCCGACGAAAGCGACGGCTCCGACGAAAGCGATGGCTCCGACGATGGCTCCGACGATGGAGAAACCTTCGACAAAGAAGGCTCCCAATAAGGCGAAGGCGATAGCTCCGGTGATGACTCCGGTGAAGATGGAGGCGATGGTGACGATTCCGGCTTTAAGTCCACGGCTAAATAATAAAAAATTAAACCATAAAATAATAAACAAGCTTATCCAAACACTAAAACAAATTTCATTTTTTAAACTGAATAAATTTAAAGCTATGCCACCTAAATTATGGGGCTCAAAAGCAGACAATAATACCAGCAAAGAATAGGCAGCTAGCAAATATGATTGCTTGTATATGTCCGGCAATCCAGCCTTCGCTTTTGTAAACTTACAGCCAGTCAAATTAGCCCTACTAAAATTAGTACCTCTAATATCAGTTAAAGAAAAATCAGCCCCAGATAAGTCTTTGCCTTTAAAGGAAAGCCCTCGAAGATTTTCACCGCGAAAATCCCTTTCACCTCGCTCATAAAGTTTTAATATTTTCTTAGCATTCATATATAACTAAGCCAGTGCAATTTGTTTTGTCTGGTACTTGTGGGAATCTAGGTGACGAGATACACCCAAAGTTTCCACGTCAAACGAACGGTGAACTTGTTCGTCATTTTCGGGCCAGGATTCATCGTCCGTTCCATCGATAATGAACGTTACTGCTAATCTTCGAGGCATAAAACTAGATATTAGAGTCATATATCTCTAGAAATATCTCAGAATAAGTTTTTATTAACTTCTTCTTATTATGGTAACTCACCAATATAAAAACGCTATACTTCCCAGGTTAGATTTTATAGCAATGGACAGTCAGTTTAGGACATTGGGACAGGCGAGACGCCTGTCCTACGAGGTATATCCGTAGGTACGGCGTAGCGCTGACGCGCCGCTTCGCTAACGCCTGGCCTCAATGTATAATGTCCTAACCAATGTGGCTAGTGCTATACCTTAAAACGCCCAGCAGCGGGCCGAAAGCTACCTCCGTGCCTCCGCTGCTACCGATTTCCTGTGTCCTTCGTCCCACCGGCTTTCTGTTTGCCCTGGCGGGGCAAAAGCTCTCTCCGAACTGAAGAGAAAGGTCACCCACCGGCACCTTAATGACAGGCTCACACTGCAAAGAAAGGCTAAATGCCTCTGGACAGACATGTCGAGGGCACGCCGCGCGACAAGCTTTTGTGCAAAACTGGCGCAGCGCCTGTACGAACTAGAGTCGGCTCAGATTCTGTAACGCAATCATAGCAAAGCTTTTATGCTAGTGCTAGGTGCCAGCTCGCCATTTAAACGCTAGACTACAACAGCGAATATGGACAAGGGGGAAATCAGTGTTTGGTACATAAGCTTCCCCTGCGGCACCGGCCCGTCGGCACCTCACGACACCCGTTCATCTCAATTTGTCGCTTTTGTATCCGATTAATTCATACTCATTTAAATGGGAGCGCAGGCGCTCCCCGGTGCCAGCTGCGATCAAAGGGCCACACACCCCGCCACGCAAGGGTTATGCCCGGTGCCGGCATGTCGCCAAGAGCGGAGCGGAGATGGGCAAACACATCAATCGGAAACCGCTACTGTCGGCACGGAGATGCAGCCCTGAAATCCGCGAGAGCAAGCCAGCCAGCGGAAGCGCTCCACCCCCCGCCACCAACACACAGTCGAGCATCCCGCTCAGAAAGCCGCAGCTTGGGATTCTGTGCGCTTACGCTTCTCGTGCCGAGGGGGGCGGAAGGGGGGTTGTAACTGTGAAGCTAAGGTTATCGCCGCCCCCCTCCGCACTATAGCAATGGACAGTCAGTTTAAGACATGAGCATTGGGCATGGGGCATTGGGCATTGGACATTGGACATTGGACATTGGACATTGGGCATCACGCAAAAGCTGAAAATCTTCCCCATGCGCTATGCCCTATGCGCTTTTGCCCCATGCCCCATGCCATTAATGTCCTAACCAATATGGCTGCTGCTATAAACAGGACTTACGCATCTACGCTATGGATAGGGGCAACCACGGGGGGATTGCCCCTACAAACCACTAAATATGAGTGTCATGCGTAAGTCATAGCTAAATTTACAGTAACGCCGCCTTTTTCACAGGTTCTAGCAACTCCAACGGCAAACGCAGCATATTCAAAGTCGTGCTCTCCGCACTTTTCGCATCCAAACTCGGACCGTGATAGTCACTCCCGCCTGTCATCAGCAAACCATACTCAGCGCACAGCCGTTCT
>CAZJNL010000374.1:0-5597 GCA_964546515.1 uncultured Oscillatoria sp. | reverse complement strand
GCACAAGGTTACTTACAAAGGACAGAGAGAAAGGCTACGACTTCCGGCTGCTAGTACACAAATTATTTCTACGTGAAGACTGCGAGTGGGTGGCGTCGAGGGGCGCTTGTCTCTTGGTAAAACTTTTTTAGAGGTCACTGGCTGCGCCACTCTTGTGGCCTAGTGGTGCGGTCGCCGGGAGAGGCTGACCGGCAAGTTACTTCCTGGGGATTCTGTTTAGGGAGCATCCAGATACGATGCTGCAGATTGTCACGGAACAAGCGGCTGCGCTGCGGAATCCGCAAAAAAACCGTGGCGGAGGTTTGGGACGAGCTTGCCGTTCAAGCACCGCAATTTGCGGCTTTGATTCGCTCTCAGTTAGGGCTTCCTGATGATTCAGTATGAGCAATTGGGGTGGCGGTTGCGAAGGGGGGAGCGAGTGCGACAAAAAAGCCCACAGGCTATAGGGGCGACCCTTGTGGTCGCCCGGCTCCCACACAAACTTTCGCCCCCCCGCACCGACTATTGAAGGGGAGCGAGCGAGGTTTCAGTTTTGCCAGGGTTATGCCGGCACTACTGTTTGTGCTGACTCCTCTTTTGCTTTAAAATAGTAGTAAAGGTTGGCGACAGTAAAATCTGGCACTTCTTGCCAATTAGAAGGAGCCAAAGCTTTCTAACCGGCAGCCGGTGCTTGCTGGCTGATATAGGCTTCGTGCCGCCGGCGCAAATCGGGCTTAACTATAAATCGCAGCTGGTCGCGCAGGGATTCATAGTGAGACTTTTGTTTCAAATTAGCGCAGAGGGATTGTTCCACCGGCTCTGCCAAAACAGCTGCATCCCGATTGCTATCTGAGGGAGCGGCATCTGCTATATTTAAACGAGACAGCTTCTGGCGCTCATCTGGGGAAAGCGACCGCATCCAGTCAGTGTGATTTTGCCAAGATTCTAAGACTGCTAAGTCAACGGTCTGAATCCGAGTAATTTCTGGAAACAGAAAATCAAGCTCCTCCTCAGACGCGCAGCGCTCAATGACTGTCAGGGAATCTTGACGGATTTTGTCTTGGAGATGGGCGATGCGGTCGCTCAAAGCAGCCGGCTGGTTTTGCAGTTGATAGGTTAGGGCGATAGTCTGCTCAATCGCCCAAGCGCATTCCAGCCGGCGCAGCTGTCCAGCCGCGCAAGTTTCTGATAAAAGGTGCGGGTTGTTATAGGCTGCGAGAGAATTGGATAGCGTCTGCCGCGCATTTGCTAGGTCTGCGTTTCTGATACTGATATCGTTGCATGACAGAGCCGTTTTAATTAGCCTCGTCCCTTCCATGAACTGCCCATACGCCCGTATCAAGGCAAGACGATGCTGCTCAAACTTGATATCTCGGGCAACCCGGTCAATCTGCTCTATGATTTCCGCCCCTTGCTCTTTCAAAGCTTGTTTCAGGTCAATAAAGCCGTCTTTTACTTCCAGCCGCAGTTGCTTCATGTCTTCCCTCAGTTTCAACGTCTGCCACAAGTTCACCGCCGACAGCGCAACACCGGCTGCAGTTCCGACACCAATTAAGGCTGTAGTTGATTGCAGCACTCCCACGCTTTTTTGGAGAGCGTCAATCATGCGGTTTGTTTCTTGAAATTACAAATGGGTTTGAAGCATCTGCAGGACGCCTATCCCGAGCTGTGGGACAGCTAAAAACGGCTCAGCTACGACAGCAACGGCATGACTCACAAATTGACCTGTTGCCTTGTCTCTAGCTAGGTAAGGAAAGCCTCGTTTTGGGATGCGGGTAAAAAGACCTTCAATAATTCCACCAATATTTTTGAAAAGGATGGGCTGCTCAAAGAGTTACGCGCCCAATTAAACTCTCACGCCGACCAGCTCGCTTTAGTTCTCTCGACAGGTTTAAAATTGATTTATCAAGAGCTGCTGTCAGGCACTCAATTCTAAACAATTAGGGATTCTGTTAATTGCCTGAACCAGCAAATAAATATTCCTATTTCAGATTTACTCAACCGTTCTTCAACTTGAGTATAAGTTCAGCAATCCTGCGTATAACCTCCCCACGTATTATGTTAATATATTTAGATAAACCGTCAGCAAGCAGGTGTAAACTGTCGCACAAAACAGTCTGTTCAGAATCAGTTTATAGCAGTTTTATAAAGGCACTAAAGAGGTAGACTCAATCAGTGATAAGATGATTGCTTCCATCTTTGAGGAGCGAGTTAAATGGGCCCTTCAGGCGATTGAACGAGCTATCTCATTCTCCAACTATTTCCTGGAAAAGCAGGCGCGATATCAGCAAGAAACACCGGCACAGCGCCAAGCCGAAAAAGCCTGGATTGACCAACAGCGCCGGCAACTCCAACAGCTGCAAACCGGCATTGAAGCAATCCTGAATCCATTCGCTGGGTAGCCGGCTTTCCCGCCTGAGGTTCACCCAGCAGCTTTAAGCGCTGCGCACAGCCGGTTGCCAGTGTGCCAATTACAACCGGCTGCAGCGCTATAGCCGGTCTAAATGATTCGGGCAAAAATTTGTACGCGCAATCGCTTGCCCGGTTGCCCCTAGGAGTAGTTGCAGGCACAGGGGCCATTGGTGTCAGGTAGAGACGCGACATGTCGCGTCTCTACAACTGGGCGGTTAAAACCGGCACTACACAGATAAAACCAGGCTGCGCAGCTTTTAAGAGTCTCGCTCTTCTCTTAGTCCGCGTTGGGCGAAGCCCTTGCCCGTTGGGTAGGCGGACGAAAGTTTGTATAGCCGCGATTTCAATCGCCTGGTAGCTCTAAGTTGACACCAATGGCACAGGGGCCTGCAACTACAAGATTTCACAACAGATTTAGCAACGCTATATAATTAATCCTGAGATTCACTCTTCATCCTTCCTCAGGAGAGATTAAAATGACCGGCATCCAAGAACACCTCGGACAGGAACTAGACCGCCGAGCGCAAAGAACAGCTCAAACAAGTCGCTGATTTTATCGCCTTTCTCAAATTCCGCGAACAGCGCCTCACTCAGCCAGCCGGTGAGAGTCAGCCGGCAACTCCCCAGAGTCAAGAGGCAGACAAAAAATCACAGTAATCCTCCCAACTCGAAAGTCAAGATAACAAACCTGTCCGGTTCAACAACAACCCTGACTACCAGCCAACCGGCGAAATTTTGACTCTAGAACAAATCTACAGCCGCTACCCGCGCGAGTGGGTGCTGATTGCTGACACCGAAACCGACTACCAGTGGAATGTGTATCGGGGCGAAGTCTTAGCTCACTCAGCCGACCGAGATGAAATAGACAAAGCACTGATCAGGTTTAAACACATCAAGTCAATCGCCATCGAATATACTGGCCCTATTCCTGAAGATTACGCGCTGGTGCTATGACTTCACAAGCAATTTATCGGTGTTCGCGCTCCGGAAACTTACTGCTGCTACAAGCCGCCGCAGGTGGAACAGATGGCACTTCTTTCCTTGGCGATATTGGCGTCTTGGCGGTTTATTTTTTTAAAAAATTTCCTAAATAAAATAGAACCGCTATACATAATTAATCCTAACAGATTGCCGGCCATAAACAACCGCCATAAACCAGGTTTCTTAAAGTTTCCTGGTTTCTTGATGGGCGCAGGAAAAGCGCCGGCGCAGGGAAAGCTGGGAGTGGTACAGGCGTCCCGCCTCTCCTCAGAATCACACAAGCCAGCCACCTGTATGCTATAATAACGTGCTTGCCCTAACAAAGGATAACAGCGGATGACACGCAGCGAAGCAGAAGTACGGTCGCAGAAAGTGGATGAACTGCGCGGGCTAGGCATAAACCCCTATCCCAGCCAGTCTTACCAGCGGTCGCACACCACACAGCAGGTGCACGACATATTTACCCAACCCGGTAAAGAACTCCAAAACGGACAAACTGACCCTGAAGAACAGTCTCTCCGCCTTTGCGGTCGCATCACATCCAAGCGCGACAGCGGCAAAATTTGCTTTATTGACCTCAAAGACGCCGCCGGCAAAATTCAGCTCAAAATCGAGAAAAGCCTAGTCACCGGCGAACCAGGCTTATCCTTCGACCAGATTAAAAAACTCCTCGACATCGGCGATTTCGTCGGCGCAGAAGGAATAGCCTGTCGCACCCAGCGGGGAGAACTCTCCATCCAGGTGCGGGAATTGCAAGTCCTCTCAAAAGCCACCATCCAATTTCCCGACGCCTATTACGGAGTTAACGACCCCGAAACCTGCCGCCGGCACCGCGAAATGGACATGGCCGGCAATCCAGAATCCTTGCAGCGATTTGTCTTGCGCAGCCGCATCCTGCAAAGCATTCGCACCTACCTGTGGGATGCCGGTTTTTATGAAATAGAAACCCCTACCCTGCAAGCAATTTATGGCGGAGCCGCCGCCAGACCCTTCATCACCCACCACAACGCCCTCGACGTTGATTTGTACCTGCGCATCGCTCCAGAACTATTCCTGAAGCGGGCAATTTGCGGCGGGTTCGAGCGCGTCTTTGAACTGGGGCGAGTCTTCAGAAACGAAGGCATTGACAGCACCCACAACCCTGAATTCACCTCCCTTGAAGTTTACCAAGCCTACGCCGACTACTTCGACATCCTGGCTGTCGTAGAAGAGGTTATCTGCAACGCAGCCGCTGCTGTTTTTGGCGACCGCAAGCTGATAGAATATCAGGAGCAAACCATCAATATAGAGCGCCAGTACGACCACACCGGCAACTATCCCACCTTCACCGGCAAGCACTGGCAAGTCCAAACAATGGTGGAAGCCGTCAAAGATAAAACAGGCTTGGATTTTGACAGCTTGCAATTGCCAGACGCCATCGCCGCCGCCGAAAAACTCGGAGTGCACCTCTCCAGTTTGGAAAAGCAGAGTTTGGGTTACGTCCTCTACACCGTTTTTGACAAGCAAGTAGCGCCAACCCTGATTCAGCCCACCTTCATCACAGACTTCCCCGTCGAAGTCAGCCCCCTCGCCAAAGGACACCGCAGCAAGCCCGGTTTTGTCGAGCGGTTCGAGCTATTTATTGCCGGCACAGAATGCGCCAACGGCTTCTCGGAATTGAACGATCCCAAAGAGCAGCGCAAGCGGTTTGAAGAACAGCTGGCGCAGAAAAAAGCCGGTGATGAAGAAGCGCACCCAATGGATGAAGACTTCATCCAAGCCTTATCCTTGGGAATGCCCAATTGTGCCGGCATGGGAATCGGAGTAGACCGGATCGTGATGCTGCTGACAGACACGCTCAGCATCCGCGACGCCATCCTCTTCCCCACCATGCGCCCCGTCAAAGACGCTTAAGCCGCGCTCTTGGAAAATTCTTCACATAGGTTTTAATTTTAACCGCAGATGGACGCCGAAGTAGATGGACGCAGATGAATCATGCAAATATCTGCGGTTATCTTTGTACTTCTGCGGTTTTTTCTCGTTCCCAGCTCATGCTGGGAACGAAAGTTGGTCGGCACCGCCGAACTTTCCCATCCAGCAGACCGGCAATGCCAATCAGCCGGCTATTGCCGGCAGTTGTGGGGGAAATACAGCAGTTTTCAATCGGTGATGGTACATATGGGCAGAAAAATAATAGCCCAGTTCGCATAATTTTCTTGTAGAGACGCGATTTATCGCGTCTCTCC
>CAZJNL010000373.1:0-5598 GCA_964546515.1 uncultured Oscillatoria sp. | reverse complement strand
GGTCCGCCCAAATTCAGGCCTGCTTTTGCCAGCACGCGGGCGGTTTTTGCCTTCTGGGCGGAAGATTCAGGCAGCATTTTATCGCCCCACTTGAGAAGGAAGCCGAGGGGTTTTTTGCCTGGGGTGCCGGTGCCGCCATCCAGGCGCACCAGAGAAAGGTCGAGAGTGCCGCCACCGAAGTCTATCACCAGCAGGAGCTGCCGGTCTGCCAGCCCGTAGCCCAAAGCAGCGGCGGTGGGTTCGTCCAGCATCCGCACCTGCTCCACCGGCAGCCCCTGACAGACTTGCCCCAGCCAGTTGCGGTAAGCTTCAAAGCTGTCCACCGGCACCGTCAGCACCAGAGACTGGCCCACATCCGGCCAAGTAGTTTTGAGACTGTCGATAATCTGGGTGAGGAACCACTCCCCCACCCGCTCGAAAGTCACGATTTGGCCATCGAGTTCCGGCAGAAATCCCTGGATGCCGGTGCCGATTCCCCGCTTAAAGCTGCGGAAGAAGCGGGGGTCAGTTTTTACGTCGCAGCCCCTGTCGCGCACTTGCTGGCCAACTAAAACCTGGCCGCAGGCGGCGTCCTCAACGTAGAGCAAGCTGGGAATCAGGGGAGGATTCTGCCCCAGCTGCGCCGTCAAACCGGGCAGTTTCAGAGTTTCTGGCTGTGCGGCGGCTGGGTTCCAGCGAGCGATTGCGGTGTTGCTAGTGCCAAAATCAATTGCGATAGTCATTCAGGTATGTTCCCAGGGGGTTGCGAGTGCGTCAAGAAGCCTTATTGAGCAGTTGCTCTCTTAAAAAAAGAGCATAATCCCTGGCATGAGAGCGAATCAAGTGAACCCCATCGCTCGTGCGCCACTCTCTCGCTGGCGGAGAAGCCAGCCACTCAAAAGTATCGCTGGGGAAAAGCTCTCCCAGCAGTTCCCGCACTTGCTTTTGCTTTGTAGTGGTTTCAACCTCCTTTTCCCCTGGCACATCGTACAGTACCACTCGCACCCCCGCCTTTTTCAGGTCAGCAACCTGATTTTTAATAAACTCAGCCTCTTGCCTCAGTGTTTCTTTTTCTTTTTCAGAGAGAGGCTCCATTCGCTCTTGCAAGACCCTTTCTAGCGCTCTTTTATACAGCGCTGGATTGACCCTTTCCTCTTCCTCTCGTGGGGCTTTTGCGCCTTTTATTTCTTTTTTTGACCCGCCTTTCAGGGAGTCCACTAAAATACTCACGGGACGGTACTCTTCTCTAAATATTGGAAAATACAGGCGGAGCCAGTAAAAAAATGGATCGTAGACCGAGCTGATTAAATCAGCATCTATTTTTCTGTGGATAGTGTCATTTATTTCCGCCAGCACGAGAGACGGCTTAAACTGCCCTCTTTTCGCCATATCCAAACCCGTTTGAGTTGACCCCCCCGCCATAGCCATATTGGTTACATTAGAGCCAATATCACCCGCATCGATATTCGCGGTCAGGGAACTCCCTACGAGGAGTATCTTCATCTCCGTATTTGTTTGATAGGCATACCTTTGAACTTTTATCACATTCCTTTGCCCTTGATTAATGCCATTACTAGAAGGCAGCATTCCTGCGGCCACTAAACCGCTGTACAAACCCAGTATAGCCGCGCAAATTAATATGGGCCGCAAGAGCGAGCGCATCCTCAATCTAGAAAACATGGAACGGCTCCTAAAATTGGAAGTAGATAAATTCCTTAGAACTGCCGCTGTTCAGCAGTATAAGTGCGAGCATGATCCCGATTACCGCATCTTGCCAGACCATCTCTAGCTTATTTCGGCGCTTAGACCCATCAGCCGCACTCAGATAAGACGGCGTTGGAAAATGAGGGATATGGTACGACGGGCAGAGAAAAAATTAGAACTGAAACAATGTGGCTGAAACCGGGTTTGACGCCCACATTGCGAATCAAAGTAGCGAGGAAATCTACGGCTTCCTCAAAACGAGGGAGTTTAAACAGCAGCCATCCCAGGGTGACAAAAGAGAACACCCCAAAGACTTTCAGGGCATCCCACAAGAACTGTTGCCAGAGCGGTTGGGCTGACTCCATTTTATCATTTGATTTTTCCCCTTGACTGAAAAATCGTTCTGCCGCTAATCCAACCCCATGATAAATCCCCCAGACTGCATAGCTCCAAGCTGCTCCATGCCAGAGCCCGCCGAGCGCCATCACTGTCATCAGGTTGAAATAAGTTCTAACTTTTCCCTTTCTGTTTCCCCCGAGCGGGAAATAGAGATAATCTCGCAACCAAGTTGACAGTGAGATGTGCCAGCGCCGCCAGAATTCGGATAGGGAGCGAGAGATATAGGGAAAATTGAAATTGTCAGGCAGGGTGTACCCCAAGGCAGCAGCCAGACCTATGGCAATCAGAGAGTAGCCGGCAAAATCGGCAAATATCTGCATTGAGTAGCCAAACAGCAGGACCAGATTGGTAACGGGTCCATAGCCCTGGTAGTACGGATAGCTAATCCAGAATGTGTAGTCCTTTAAGTTATCGGCTACGACCATTTTGAGAAAATAGCCAACCACCAGAGACCGGAAGACTGTATCCCAAGGGATATCCTTCAAATACTTCTGACCTATCTGGGGGTAAAAGTTGTTGGCCTTTAAAATAGGCCCTGCTATTAAATGCGGGAAGAAGGCCACAAAAAATGACGTGTTGAGAATGTGCTGTGTCAGGCTGGAATCGACGTAAGATTTTTCTCGGTTGAAGGGGTCTTTCTCTTTCTGGCGCAACACATCGACAACCAGGCTTATGCCCTCAAAGGTGTAGAATGAAATCCCCACCGGCAGCGGTAAATGTAGAAGTAAGGCAATCAAGCCCTCTTCCGGTCTGGCTTGGGAGAAATTGTCAGTCACCGCATGGGTGAGTAAGGCCCCATATTTAAACAGTCCCAGGATGGTTAAGTTGATCGCCACTCCCGTTAAAGCCCAAAACAACCTCTTCTCCCTCTTGGTGGCACCGGCAACCAGGAAGCTAGTGAAGCTATTTAGAAGAATCGAGATCAGCAGGAGAATTAGAAGCGCTGGCGAACTCCACGCATAAAAAATAAAGCTGGCTACAATCAGGATTGCCACTTGGTAGTTGCGGCACTGTGGCAAATAGTAAATCCCGAACGTGAGCGCGAAGAAGATTAAGAAAGTTGTGCTGTTGAATAACATAACCCCAGATTAAGCTAAGTCGCACAGCTCCTGTGGAATTTGGCCTTCTCACCAGGGAAGGAAGAAGGTGGCCCACGCTTGTGCTATCCAACTCAGGATACCCAAATCATGCAATACTATAACAGAAATTGCAAGACCTTTTTGGGGGAGCCCAGAGGCCAGCCGGCACAGCAGTGCGCCGCAGGCCAGTGCCGTAAGTGGGGTTGGCGTTGGGGTTGGCTTTGGGAAAGGGGGCTTGTGCCACAGGCATTTGAAAACCGCTATATGAGGACATTGGTGCTCTGACGGACATTTGCTCTGGGTGGGGGGGGAAGCTGCCGCGCCAAGAGACGATCTCTTTCTCCAGCTTTCGCTAGGGCACCGGCCGCAGGAAGCGGTTTCGACACCGCACTGCGGAGCGCGTCAATCAGAGACTTTTTATAAAGTAATTATTAAAGCCGCCTATCTGGGAAAAACCGGGTTTCTTTTAGTGGGAAAGCTGTTATGTAATCGCACGCGATATACAGGCGGTTTCCGCACGGAGACTGCCCCTTGTTTCTAGCTCCCTCACATTTTCTTTACAGACACTCTCTCAGTTTTCGAGGGCACCGCGAACTCCTTCTACGGAGCGATATCAGCGCGGAACGCAACCGACACTAATTAAGTTAAACTGTTTCTTCCAGCAGCCCCCAAAAGCTGGCACCAATCGCCAGCCCAACGCCACAGTGCGCGAGTTTATCGACAAATGAAGGTAGAGACACAGTTTATTTTTACCCCTGATTCATCTGTGTCTCCACTATAAACCAACTTCCTCAGCACGGGGAAAGAGTGTGACTAATCTTTACAAATTGTTTGATTTTAATCCCCGCAAAAGCACTGACCAAAGCTGAAATAAGCGCTGGGGCGACCGCACAATTGAAAAAGCTGACTGCGCTGCCGGCGGGGCGCTGTCCAGAAGGGCTTCCAACTCGGCAACAGCTGCCGGTGGCGTCTGCTGCCGCGCTGTCCAGTCCGCAAAATCCACCGGCACCTTCCACTCGGCGATAACTTTAAGTGGCATTCCAACAATTTCTCCCCCAGCTTGCCACTCGGAAATCCTCCAGTCCCGGCTGTGGGAAGGGTCGCGCAACAATTCTATCCGGTTGATGAATTCTGCCAGTGCGCCGTCTTCCGGGGAAATAATGTCTGTTAGGAGGAATTGCCCGCCCGGTTTGAGCACCCGGAAGATTTCTGTGAGTGCCGGCATTAAGCTGGGAAAGTGATGGGCGACATACCGGCACGTCACAATATCGAACTGGCTGTCTGCAAACGGAAGTTCAGTAGCGCTGGCTTCCAGGAAACGCACATTAACAATTCCTCGCGCTGCAGCTTGCTGGGTGGCAACGGCTCGCATTCCCGGGCTGAGGTCGATGCCGGTGACTTCGCGGACGTGGGGTGCGAAGGCAAAAGCGGTGTGACCGGCACCGCACCCGACATCGAGGACAGTCATATCGGGTGCCGGTGAGGCGGTTTGCACTATCAGCGCCAAGTCGTGCCCCTTGGCAAATATCGGCGACGCGGCATAAGCGGCAGCCGCCCGGTCAAATTGCTCTCGGACTATTTCAGAGAGTTCCATTTTGTATTTCCTGCAGCGCAAATCTTTCAGCCTTCATCCTCGCTCCCCACACCCTCATTAAAACTTGGCCAGATGCGGTCGCAGAAAAACAGCGTCCCAGATGCCACGCACAGGGGAACCGCCAGGAGATTGAGCAGCGGAACGCTCACCAAACCCAAACAAACCAGCGCAAAACTGCCACTCGCCGGCAAACTGCGACGTATCGCCCCCAGCTTCTCCCGAAAAGGCAGACGCCGGCGCTCCAGAGGCGCGTCCAGAAAGTCGATGCAGACGAGCGTCGCCGCCAGCGCCACACCGCCGGCAGAAGCGATCGCAGTCCCCACTCCCGGCACTAAATTCAGCAGTAGCAGCGGCACCCCCACCTTAACAGCCAGCCCCAGCTTGTTTAGCTCGTGCGCCAGCGCTCGCCCAATATCGCGTAAAATTGTAGCCGCAGTTTGCGGTTCCGCTGCCGGCAGCTTGCCGGTGCGCAACAGTTCCAACTGCTCCGAAAGCTGGCCATAAAACGGCGCACCCAGAATCACCCCGAATTGCACCAGCAAAAAGCCGGTGGCGACTAGCAGCAGCAGCACCAGCACCACCCGCAGCAGCCAGCCCAGCCCAGCGTCCAGGAAATCCAGCACCGACAGCCAAGAAAGCCAAGCAGGCAAGTTGGCAATCCAGGAGTCTGTCTTGGCGTCCAAACCGGCAACCAGGGCGTTAACCCCTCGCCAACCGGGAAATAGCAATCCCGCATACAAACCAATACCGGCAACCAGGTTCACCAAAATAGGAACCAGCACATAGCCCCAAAGACGCGGAGTGCGCCCCAGCAAAAAAAGGGCTCGCAACGGATAAGTCGCA
>CAZJNL010000372.1:4837-5598 GCA_964546515.1 uncultured Oscillatoria sp. | reverse complement strand
GCGCTTGCGTCAAGAAAAGAGAGAGGATTTCACAAATCATTTAGAACTGCTATATCGCTCGCACAGCCGCCGCAGGGACAGGTATCTTGCCTGTCTTTGAAGGCAGGCGTCCCGCCTGACCTACGGGTTGTGCCGGCTGCACTTCATTCAATTGCAAACCGCTGTATTACCCACAAGCCTATAACATGGCGTTAGCCAGAAACCTGGTTTCTTTAAGAAAGCAGGTTTCTTGATGTTACGTTTATTGATGTCCGCCTACTTAGATGCTTCTTCCTTCTTGCTTGCTAAATCACTCCCACTTGTTTCCAGGCGTTGCGGACTGCGTTTTGCTCGCGACTTCCCTCGCTGTAAAGTTCGCGGGCGACTGCAATGGTGAGATTGGCAGCCTGTTTAAAATTCGACGTGGGGCGCAGCCGGTCGCGCAAAGTAATGTACCAGATTTTCCCTGCCTTTTCCCAGGCGTAGCCGCCAATTTCGATCGCAGCCAGATAAAAGGCGCGGTTGGGAATACCTGAGTTGATATGCACGCCGCCGTTATCTTCTGAACCCTTGTAGTAGTTTTTCATGTGAGCCGGCTGGGGATCTTTACCGATCGCGGGGTCGTCGTATGCGGTGCCGGGTGCTTTCATGGAGCGAATGCCTGCGCCTTGAACCTTGGCGGTGAACAGACCTGCTCCAATAATCCAGTCAGCTTGCTCCGCTGTCTGATTGAGATCCCGCTGTTTCACCAAGGAACCGAAGACATCAGAAAAAGACTCATT
>CAZJNL010000372.1:0-4827 GCA_964546515.1 uncultured Oscillatoria sp. | reverse complement strand
TGACCCGTATAAATCAGACCGGCTTCATGTTCCGTGACGCCGTGGGTTAGCTCGTGGGCAATAACATCAATCGCCTTGGTAAAGCGCTCAAAAAGCTCTCCATCCCCATCGCCATAAACCATCTGGCTGCCGTCCCAAAAGGCGTTGTCATACTCCCGATCGTAATGAACAGTGGAGTCCAAACGCATGCCCCGGTCGTCGATGGAATTGCGCTGGAAAATCCCAGAGTACAAGTCATAGGTAGCACCGGCGCTGTCGTAGGCTTCGTCCACCGCTGCATCGCCGGTTGGGGGGTCGCCCTCACCGCGCACCAATTTGCCCGGGAGATTAGTAGTATTTTGTGCGTCGTAAATTGTGCGGCGCTTTTCGCCTGCCGGCGTGATTGCCTTTGCCGCTAGAGTGCCCAGTGTCATGCGCCGTCCGCGAAACTGTTCCGACAGGGTTAATGTTTTAAAAGCCCAGTTGCGCTGCTCCGGGTTGCCGCGTTCGGCGATTTGGCGCAGCATGTGAGGGGGGAGGATACAGCAAATCGGATGCAGCCGGTTGCAGCAGTGGATATGGCGTTCGGATGGTCTATTCATAGTAGCGATTAATGGATTTGTTTGGCGCTATGGATGGCGGCTAAAAGTGACAGCTATCGTTTCAGCTGATTTCGTTTAAGCTATCCCTAAAGCCGGAAATATTTACAAAAATTTACCTGCACTTATTTTTGAACAGCCGCCTCTGTAGGGTGCGTTACCCAAGGGAGACGCCCCCTACTTATAACGTAATTTACAGGAATTTAATCAGCTGAAATTAACTCAAATAGGGCTTTATGGGCGGGGGGAGAACATCGCGCACAAAGCAGGAGTTTAGTATCATCTAGTTGGCGGCTCGCTAGGCGCTGTCGATCTCGACCGCAAGCTGGTTTAGAGGAATAAAATGTTGGCTTCTGTCTGTTGAGCTACTATAGCGTTTCTCACATAGCGTGCGGTACATTTTTCGCTTTCGCCCTGTATCGGGGAGGGGAGACGCGATTTATCGCGTCTCTACAAGAGGAGAACCTCTGTAGCACTGCCTTGAACCTACTGACAGGTATAGCGAGAACAGGAAGCTGGCGGACAGTCGCTTTTTTTTGTGACGCTTAACTGGGGTATCGCATTCGAGTGACAAATTTTTGAGTTGTAAGGTGGGATTTTAAATCATTCATATGAGGGGAGAGTGCGTTCCCCAAGAAAACGCACCCTAATATTGGCACTGCGGTGGGGCACCGGCTGGGGGGACGGGAGCGGTTTGGGCACCTGGGGGCGTCACGGCGGTCGGGATTAGCACTCTGCGCGAGAGAGTGCTAAATTGTCTAAGTGGAGAGTTAATAAAGCAAGAATGGCCAAGATCGTTGCATTTGATGAAGAGTCTCGGCGGGCCCTGGAACGGGGCATCAACGCCCTGGCAGATGCGGTGCGGATTACGCTGGGCCCGAAAGGCCGCAATGTCGTCCTGGAGCAGAAGTTTGGCGCACCGCAGATTGTCAACGACGGGATCACGATTGCCAAGGAAATTGAATTGGAAGATCCCTTGGAAAACACCGGCGCTCAGCTGATTCGGGAAGTGGCGTCGCAGACTAAAGAAGTGGCGGGAGATGGGACGACGACGGCTACCGTCTTAGCCCAAGCTATGGTGCGGGAAGGGCTGAAGCTGGTGGCAGCCGGCGCGAATCCAGTAGCGGTGCGGCGGGGGATTGAAAAGACAATCGCTTATCTGGTGGAGGAAATTAAGGCAGTGGCCAAGCCGGTGGAAGGTGCGGCCATCGCACAAGTGGCCACGGTGTCTGCCGGCAATGACGAGGAAATCGGCCAAATGATTGCCGAAGCGATGGAAAAGGTGACCAAAGACGGGGTGATTACCGTTGAGGAATCTAAGTCGCTGGCGACGGAAATGGAAGTGGTGGAAGGGATGCAGCTGGATCGGGGCTACATTTCTCCGTACTTCGTCACCGATCAAGAGCGGATGGTGGCGGAATATGAAAATGTCCGCATCCTGATTGCGGATCTGAAAATTAGCGCTATCGCTGACTTGGTGCCGGTGCTGGAAAAAGTGGCCCGTGCCGGTCAGCCGTTGCTGATTATTGCCGAAGATGTGGAAGGGGAAGCTCTGGCGACTTTGGTGGTGAACAAAGCTCGCGGGGTGCTCAGCGTCTGTGCCATCAAGGCTCCCGGATTTGGCGAACGCCGCAAAGCTCTGCTGCAAGACATCGCCACGCTCACGGGCGGACAGCTGATTTCCGAAGATGTCGGTCTGAGTCTGGATGCGGTTTCTGTCAACATGCTGGGAGTTGCCCGCAAGGTGACTGTTACTAAAGAAACTACGACTATTGTGTCTAGCGCGGACGACCGCAATAAAGCGGACGTGCAAAAGCGGATCGCCCAGCTGCGCAAGGAATTGGAAAAGACTGATTCGGATTACGACAAGGAAAAGCTGCAAGAGCGGATTGCTAAACTCGCCGGCGGGGTGGCGGTGATTAAAGTGGGAGCCCCTACGGAAACGGAACTCAAAGACCGGAAGTTGCGGATTGAAGATGCGCTCAACGCTACTAAAGCTGCTGTGGATGAAGGGATTGTGCCGGGTGGCGGTACGACGCTGATTCACTTGGCGAAAAAAGTCGCGGACTTGAAAGGCAGTTTGGATCTGGAAGAAAAGATCGGCGCTGAAATTGTTGCTAAGGCGCTGGAAGCTCCTTTGCGCCAAATTGCCGATAATGCCGGTGTGGAAGGTTCGGTGATCGTGGAGCGGGTGCGGGAAACTGAGTTCAAGATCGGATACAATGCAGCCACCGGCGAGTTTGAAGATTTGATTGCGGCGGGGATTATTGACCCGGCTAAGGTAGTGCGCTCAGCGCTGCAGAATGCCGGTTCGATTGCTAGTATGGTTCTTACGACTGAGGCGCTGGTGGTGGAAAAGCCGCAGAAGAAAGGTGCCGGTGCGCCTGATATGGGCGGCATGGGCGGCATGGGCGGCATGGGCGGCATGGGCGGCATGGGCGGCATGGGCGGCATGATGTAAGTATGCGCGTAAGGTAGCCGGGAGAAACCAGGTTTCTTAAAGAAATCTGGTTTCTTGATGTTCGTTGCCGAAAGTCCGCCTGCGCGGGCTTTGTTTGTATAGCGGCAGAATTTATTCTGCCGCTATACAAAGCATACAGCCGGAGAAAATCTCACTGGGTTTGACGCGCCGGAATTTCGATGGTAAACTCTGCTCCCTGTCCGGGGGAAGAAGAGTAAGTTAGCTGTCCTTTATGCTGTTGCACGACAATCTGATAGCTGATAGACAGTCCCAATCCCGCGCCGCTGCCCACTTTCTTGGGGGTAAAAAATGGGTCAAATAAACGCGAAAGCTTGGCTGTTGAGATGCCCGGGCCATTGTCGGCAATCCGAATCACAACATGGGGATTGGGCATTGGGGATTGGGCATTGGGCAGAGAGGATTTTTCTTCTCCCCTGTGTTCCATTAGACTGTCCCCATTCCCCACTGAGGTGCGAATCCAAATAGTAGGGCGTGGGACATCTTTTTCCCCATGCCCCATGCCCCATGCCCCATGCCCATCTTCTAGGGCATCAATCGCATTATTCAACAGGTGCATAAAAACCTGGTTGAGCTGGCTGGCATAGCAAGTTACTAGGGGCAATTTGCCATATTCTTTGATGACGGTAATGGCGGGGCGAGTTTCTGTTTCCCCGAGCCGGTGCTGCAAGATCAGCAGGGTGCTGTCAATGCCTTCATGGATGTCCACCGGCTTCATCTCAGCTTCGTCCAGCTTGGAGAAGTTTCGCAGAGAAACTACCAGCTGCCGAATGCGCTCGGCTCCTCGGCGCATCGCACCCATGAGATTTGGCGCGTCTTCTTTCAAAAAATTCAGGTCTAGTTTATGAATTTTTTCTTGGATTATGGGGGCTGGATTTGGGTATTCCTCTTGGTAGAGTAGGAGAATATTTACCAAGTCTTGAAGGTATTCGCTGGCGTCAGTGAGATTGCCATATATAAAACTGATTGGGGTGTTGATTTCGTGATCGATTCCCGCAACTAACTGCCCTAGCGCCGCCATTTTTTCATTCTGAATTATTTTAATTTGAGCCGCCTTCAGTTCGGCAAGCGCCCGCTCCAGCTGGGCATTTTTTTCCTGAAGTTTGAGCTGGAGAAACCGCAACTTAAGCTGACTTTCAATTCGCGATAAAACTTCTCCCCTTTGAAAGGGTTTGGTAATATAGTCCGCACCTCCGGCGTCGAAAGCTTTGACTTTATCCAACATGTCGTCGAGGGCGCTAATAAAAATCACCGGTACTTCGCGAGTTTTCTCGTCCGCTTTCAGTTGCTGGCCCACTTCATAGCCATTCATCTCTGGCATATTAATATCCAGCAAAATCAGGTCTGGCAAAACTATTTGACAGGCAGTCAGCGCCATTTGCCCGTTCAAGGCTTTGCGAACTTTGTACCCCTGTTCGTTCAGCATCGCCGTCAAAAGGCGCAGGTTATCTGGGGTATCATCGACTACCAAAATATTGGCTTTATAAGTTTTATCTGGTTCGCTATTCATCGGAGTCCGATAAGTCTGAATTATCCGGCTAATATATGTCCCTCACGAGGGGGAGTAAAAATGTTACACTATTGATATTTTACCTCTGATTGTAATTATCAAAATCTGCACGTCGGCGCTCACCTTCTTTAGTGGGAGTGTGTTTGGGAGCGCACGTCTTTGGCACAGGTTTAGTTTTTCCTCTCCCTTTCTCCCTTTCTCCCTTTCTCCCTTTCTCCCTTTCTCCCTTTCTCCCTTTCTCCCTTTCTCCCTTTCTCCCT
>CAZJNL010000371.1:0-5606 GCA_964546515.1 uncultured Oscillatoria sp. | reverse complement strand
TCCGAAGCGACTGCCTCCAAAAGTTGCAACTTTGGTTAAGTAGCAACTTGAGTTACTATGGGGCAGTTAGGGTTTTTGAACCGCTCCCAGATATTGTCCCAGAAAAGGCAAACCGGCAATCGCGGGAATCAGGTAGCGGGAGGTGCACAGCAACCCCAGCGCCGCGCCGGTGCTGGCATTGAAATACGGCTGGTAAAACAGTATCACGGCGGCGTCACGGGTGCCAACACCGGCAAACGTCAAAGGCAGCAAACCGGCTAGAATCGCTAGGGGAGACAGCGCCAGATTCGCCAGAAATGGCGTCCAAGCGTTGAGGGCGAGGATAAAAAACCAGATTTGCAGCAGGTGCCCAAACCAGATGAATACTGAAGTGCCGGCAATTTTTGCCAGGTGGGCTTTGTCTCGCCAGAAATAATCTTGCGTAGCCAACCACGAAAAGCGCAATTTGTCAAGCTTGACTCGGAATTTTTTGGGTGCCAACCGGCTGCCGGTGGCAAAAAACAGCTGGGCGAACCGGCGCGAACTCAGCAGCAGCAAGCCGGCAGCCAATCCAAACGCCACACTGCCAGTCATTATCCAAAACAGCCAGTCTTTTTGGGGGTAAAGGATTAATCCAAAGGCGCACCACAGCAGTAGCGACAGCATATCGCAAGCTTTTTCAAACACCACCAGCGACAGCGACAGCGCCCCGCTCAACTGCCCCCGATCGCGCATAAAATAGGCTTTGGCGATATCTCCCATTTTCGAGGGTAGCACCATATTTAGGGTGCTGGCTGCTAAGATTAGGCGATTGGCTTCGCCGAATCCCAAGCCGGTGCTTGCCGGTGCCAGCTGTTGCAAGCGCCACGAGGTGAGTGCCGTCAGCGGAACCACCATGCCCAGGCTGATCGCCATCCAAAGCCGGTGGCAATTTTGGAAGACTTGGATGAGGGCGGGAAAGTCTATTTTACAGTAGATAACTGCCAGGATGAGCAGGCTGACAGCCAGGGAAATGAGTCGTTTCATCAGTGAGCTTTGAGGGATTAGGGATGGGGGTTGAGAGTGTGCCGGTTTAATTAGCTATTATACTGATTGGCATGGGATTCTGTCCACACATCCTTGGAGTAGCGAGTGCATTAGAATGCTCACAAAAATCAGTTTATAGTGGTCAGCCATAACTAAATATTCAGAAAGTTAGGGCATTTTATCTGATATTAATGCTGTTTTGTGGCTGTGAATTGCATCTATTTTCGTTATACCAGCAAGGATGTTCTTCTCTCTCGATCTCAGCATCACCCCAAATTATTAACCAAAGGAATGCAAAAAGCAGGAGAATTATGCCGGCTACTGAAACTACTAAGCATCCCCCCCCTGAATTCATGCCTTTACCGCCCAAAACTTTGTCCTTATTAGAACCATAAAAAGCAGGTTCTTGCCCAGCCTCCCATCCTGACAGTCCTGGGCTTACTGTGCTTAATCGCAAAGCATCCAACGCTTGACGCGCCGTGCTGAATCGCCTTTCTGGCGCAGGCTGAACCAGCCGTTCAATCCAGTCGGCAAAATCGAGATTTATCCCGACCTTATCCTTGAACTGAATTTGCATTCGACGCTGAGGCAAATCAGCGGGAGAGGTGCCCGTTAACAGGTGAATCAGAGTCGCCCCCAAGGCGTAAAAGTCCGATGCCGGCACAGCTTTCCCCCACAGCTGTTCTGGCGGTGCGTAGCCACTCGTTCCCACCACAGTAAAGGTAACTCCCTCCGCTTTCGCTCTGTCTTGAACCGCACCAAAATCTACCAGATATATTTTCTTATTGTTCCCCACAATCAGGTTGCTGGGTTTGATGTCGCGGTGAATAACTGGCGGACTGAGTTCGTGCAAGTAAATCAAAATATTTAGCACCTCGATAGCGAAGCTACGCACCTCTTTTCCTGTAAAGCGTTTGCCTGCATCCAGCAGCTGCTTGAGGGAGTCGCCGGGAATGTATTCCTGCACTAACCCAAACCAGGGCAATCCCCCGCCTTCCCGCTCATCCACCGAGAAATAGTCGCGATATTTGGGAATCTGGGGATGATTCAGATTTTTGATAACTTGAGCTTCTCGCTCAAACAGCTTGAGTTCATCCCACTGCATCTGGGGATTAAAAGCCAGCAGCTTGACAGTGACTGGTGATGCCGGTGATGCTTGCATATCAGTTGCCAGCCAAGTTTGACGACCGACATTTTGTCCCAGCAGCTTCTGGAGTTGATAGCGCCCTTGTAAAATCTGTTCTGGTTGCCACATAATCCTTCTATCCTTTTATCCTCGTTTATCCTCGTTCCCAGCCTCAGGCTGGGAACGCTCTACAGTCTGCTCCGCCGACAATGATAATCGCGCAAATTAATGGACGTGCGAGCTTATCTCAGCCAGTCTTCGATTTCTTTAACTAGCCAGTTGCACTCGGCTTGCGTCATACCTGGAACCCAAAAATATTTCTCTCCTGCGTTGGCATTGACTTGACCTATATAAGAAAAAAGTTTTTCCACTTTTTCACTATCTGATGTCTGTTCCCGTTTGCGGGAATAGCAAAAACCCAACAGGCGGCGTTCAAGTAAAAAAAAGCTTCTGTCCAAATCAATGCTAGTGTTTCCTAAACAGGGAAAGGGATACCTCATTAAATCTATAAAATTTTTTATAAAAATCACAACCGCTGTCTTTTCAACCCACAATAAACCCATAAAAATTCCAGCCCCAAAAAGCAGACCCGTAGGATTTATACTGGAAGACGAACCCACAACTCGCCAAGAATCAAAGAACGAAACCGCTCCAAAAAAAAGCACTGCCCCTATCAATAACATACAGCCCCCCAAAATCATCACCCAAATTAATTTTAACAGCCACACAAGGAGGTATCCAAAAAAACGCAGCCCTAGTCCCGGAATTTCAATTATCATCTGGCAGGCAGATTTTTCAATCCGAATTCTGGTGCGGAAGGGGGGCTGAATCTCTTGCAGGGGGCTGCTGATTAAACGATCTGTCTCCAGCGCCTCAAGGGCAACACCGGCACCACTCAATCGCAGTTCCAGATCCGGTTCAGTCAGAGCTTCAATCCAGCTGACAAAATTCGCATTTATGCTGACTTGCCCTTGAAATTCAATCCGCAAATCCCGCTGCGGCAAATCAGCCGGTGGGGTGCCGGTTAGCAAATGAATCAGAGTCGCACCCAAGGCATAAAGGTCAGATGCCGGCACAGCTTTCCCCCAAAACTGCTCCAGCGGCGCGTAGCCGGTAGTGCCCACCACAGTAAACGTAGCACCGGCAGCAGCCGCAGTATCCTGAACCGCACCAAAATCCACCAGATAAACCTGTTCGTTTTCTGCTATAATCAGATTACTCGGTTTAATGTCCCGGTGGATAACCGGCGGATTCAACCCGTGCAAGTACCTGAGAATCTCCAGAACTTGCGTCGCAATTGAGCGCACCTCCCCTTCCGTAAAATGCCGGCCTTCATCCAGCCTCTGCTGCACGGAAGAACCCGCGATGTAATCCTGCACCAAGCCAAACCAGCACAAACCGGCACCCGCCTGTTTGTCCAGGGAAAAATAATCGCGATAGCAAGGAATCCGGGGATGGGAAAGCTGTTTCAAGATATTCGCTTCCCGCTCAAACAGCTTGAACTCCTCCCACTGCATTTCCGGGCTAAAAGCCAGCAGCTTCAGGATTACTAAAGATGCCGGCGACGTGCCGGTGTCAGTGGCCAGCCAGGTTTGCCGACCGGCATTGTTTCCCAACTGTTGCTGGAGTTGGTATCGCCCCTGTAAAATTTGCTCTGTTTGCAGCATCTCGTTCCAAAGGGAGCAAACCCCGATACAATTTCATCTCATATCTATATTACCCAGCTGGCAGGCGGCTGCTACCAAAGCTTAATGAAATTTAACATAATGGGTGTGACTCCCGTCTTCTCGGGGATAAGTAAGCAGACACAACTAAGCATAACAGGTTTTTGGCCATCAACCATATTTCTTAAACTTCCCTTTATTTTTGCCCGCCTTAATTATCATCTCCGCGCCGCACCTTATTGTGTCAACCGACCTTGAGACTTGCGGGACACAGTTTCAACCGCCCGGTTCAACTTAACTTAACACTGATAGCTCCTAGTTGACCGGCACAGGGGCAAGCAAGGAAGCCTGCCCCTAAAACTATCATCTCACGAATGGGCGACGCCAATATAGCAGTTTAAAAGGATTTGCGCTCCCCCCTCTCTTTTCTTTCCTTGGCGGTCTCTGCGTCTTGGCGGTTTATCAAAAAAATCCCCCTCAATTCTAACCGCTATATCGTGGATTGAAGCCTTTTAATAAACTGACAGAATATCGGGATGGAAAAAATCAAGCGATCTCACACTCTCACCCCTCACAGCCAGCGCTCCACTTTCAGAGGATCGCCGGCACTCAGCTGGCGGATTTCGGGCGTGAGGTCTAGCCAAGGCTGCAATTGACCGGCTTGAAAAGTGCGGCTCATCACCACATAAATCGAAGTCTGGTCGCAACCAATACCGGCAGCGGCGACATCTGTCCAAGATTCGGCGTGCAGTTCATCAGTAACCCGCCACCGGCCCTTTTCCCACTCCAGCTTGCGCGTGAAGTGAAAAGGGGCGTCGTTCTTGCCGACAATCAGCATTTTTTGCAGCATTTTTCGGATAAAATTGGGGAAAAAGCGCCCAAATGTCAGCATGACTGCCCGCAAGATAATTAATTTTAAAGGAGTCATCTGCTGCTGTTTCGACCAGCCCAGCTGGCCGGTTATAATAATATCGTTTTCTCCTAGCTGGACTTGACAGGGCCCAATCAGGTGGCCAACGGCATTTTTCACCGTCTTGCCCTGGCGCACCAACAGGGAAAACTGGGTGTCGGACGCCACCAGCTGCCGGTCGCGAAACAGTTTGAAAACGCCGCCTTTGTTAACAGCTAGGTAAAGTTCAGTTGCGCCGGCTCCCCCAGTTACCGCCGCCAACTGTCCCCCTGCGGAAGAGCGGCGATCGATGAGGATTTGGGCTTCAGGGAGCCAAATGCGACCCGCCGGACGGGGTGCCGGTGCCAGCCGGTCTGGGATAAAATCCCGCCAAGCCAGTAAATAATTCCAAGTGTGGTGCCCGATAATATGGTCATCGGAATGGGAAGCGCCTTTGCCACTCGCCAGCCCAGTCAAAAACAGATCGTTAATCCGCAAAGCTTGGGGCATCCAGCGACCGACCAATTCAAACCCGTGGGGGAAGAAATTGTAAGTATTGCGGCTGGCGTATTCGCCCCCATAGGAGCCATCCGGGTGCGCGAAATGAAAAGCTAATTCAACCGCTTTGGTGAGCGCTCTTTTTAAGCGAACATCCGGCTTTAGTTGCTCAATTCTCGCCAGACAGGAAATCGTCAGCGTGTGGTAGCCCGGATCGCAGCCCTCGTATTCTTGAAACCAGCCTTCCGAACTTTGCCACTCCAGCACTCGCTCCAGGCGCATCGCCTTAGCTCGCTTCCACTTCGAGGTTTTTAGCAGCCCGGAGAGCAATTCCAGACACAGCGCGATCAGCGCTTGGTGGTTGGCCAGCTGGCCGCTCTCGTGGTGATTGGCCAGCCAGTCCGCCCGCTTTTCAAAGAACCTA
>CAZJNL010000370.1:0-5618 GCA_964546515.1 uncultured Oscillatoria sp. | reverse complement strand
GGATGTACACCGGCACTGTGCTCGCAGCAATCAGGTACATCTTTTCTTCAGCCTGAAAAATCGCCTCAGTAACGTTAGAGAGCGAAAACGGGATAATCGTTAAGCCCATGACGTAGCAAACAGTCGAGGTGTCGGAACTGTAGGGCAGCGTGAATACCACCGCGACTAGCAGCGCATAGCCGGTGAGGCTGAAAAACAACTGCAACAAAGTGCCGCTCACCAAATACACCGGCGTTTCTTGGGGATGGCGCGACAGTTCTCGCGTGAACAGAGTTTTGAACCCCTGTGCGGCGACGCTCATAAAAATAAAGTAGTAAGTGAAAGCCAGCAGATACTGCCCTAACTCATACGGGCCAAGAATGCGAGCGATAGAGGCAAACAGCACAAAACTCGTAAGGCTCTGCCCTAGCCGGTTTACCGCCATTGAGAGAGAATTTCCTACTACTTTGCGCCGTTCCATTCTCATAATAACTCATTTCTAAAAATTGGGGTAATTGAACCTTAAAACTCAAACTTCAAAACAAGCACGCCACCGCCGACAGCCATCAGTTATTCTGTTCATAAACGGCCAGCATATTTTCCGATATGCGCTGGAGAAACCTTCTGGGCGGCGTATTCCTTGCCATAGTATAAATAGCTGTCGGATTCGTTTTCCAGAATTAAAGCATTAGCCACTAGACCCAAGACATTCTGACCGGAACGCTGCAAATACTCTTTAGCAGCAGCAGCACTGTTAGAATCGACCACCCCTGGCCGAACCACCAACAAAACACCATCCGTCATTTGGCCCAAGATAAGAGCGTCAGCTGCCAGCACTAGGGGAGGTGCGTCTACGATCGTAAAATCATACTGATCGGAAAAATATTCAATCAGTGAAGCCATCCGCTTGGAGTCGAGCAAAGCTTGTGGGTTGGGAGGCACTACACCGGCAGTCAGCACATCCAAGTTAGGTATCACTTCCGTCGCAGCTGTCTTAAAATCAGCTTGCCCCACAATCACATTACTCAAACCCACGGCATTAATGAGTTCCCATATATGGTGCTGCAGCGGATGGCGCATATCCGCATCCACCAGCAACACCCGACGCCCAAGTTGAGCCATAGCTGCCGCCAAATTGGCAGAGACTGTAGACTTCCCCTCTTTAGCCACAGAACTCGTCACCACAATAACTTTCAGCGGTTTATCTGAACTGAGAAATTTTAGGTTAGCCTGCAGCATCCGGTACGCTTCACTAATCGGCGACTGGGGAGTGTCTCTAACAGGAATATTTGGCACAGTCCATTCTTTGTCCTTGCCGCGAGTCATAGCTTTTTTTCCAAAAGAAGGAATCGTTACCAGTAAGGTATACCCGAACACATCCTTCGCCTCTTTGAGGGTTTTGATGAATGTGTCTCTTATTTCTAATATCACAACAGTGGCTGTAGAAAGCAGGACACCCAGCAGACTCCCTAAAACGAGGAGGATAGCTTTTTTGCCGAGCAAGGGTTTTTCTGGAACCGATGCCGGTTCAAGAATGCGAGCGTTCCCGATATTTTGGGTTTCCGCAATCCGCACCTCTTCCAGCTTTTTCAAAAGCATTTCATAAGTGGACTGGGCAGCTTCCAGTTTCCGCTGCAGTTGCCGCTGATCTTGTTCCAATTTTGGCAGGATACTAGCCCGTTCTTTGTAGATGGCCAGCGTCCCAGATAGACGCTCCACCTGGCCGGCTAAACCCAAACGCTCTATCTCTGATTCGATCAACTCTTCAGCCAGCTTTTCTTTCGTATCTCCAATCTGCAAATCCCGCTTGGACACGGGCTTTGGACTGCCAAGAGACTCCGCTACCCGCTCTTGCAGCACGGCTTTTAGAGCCGCTCTTTTATCTTTCAGATCGGCAATCGCCGGGTGCGCTTCCTGAAAGCGGGTCATATCCACCGCCAGCTGAGCTTCTACCTTTTGCAATTCTTGCAGAACTTCCTGCACTCCGGTAGACTGGTTCAGGGAACTCACCGCTAGAGCTGACTGTGAATTTTGTCCCACTTTATTGCGGAGTTCTGCAGAACGGGCGGTTGCGTCCGCTAGCTGAGCCTGCGTTCGGGTGATTTGATTCTCTACGCCGGCAATAACCTCTACTGCCGATTTGGCTTCCTCCTCTAAAGCTACAACTTTGTTCTGTTCTTTAAATTCGCGCAGGGCCATTTCAGCTTGCTGAACGCTAGCCTCAGCTTTAGGCAGTTGCTGGGCAATAAATTCGCGAGCTGCAGCCACCTGAGACCTGTTTACGAGAATATTATTCTCTATATAAAGACTCATCAGTTTGTTGACCACTGCCGCACTTTCTTCGGGAGCGCTGCTTTCATAAGAAATCAGCAGCACATCCGCTCCTGGAAGACTTTTCACGTTCAGCCGAGTTTTTACGATTTGCTCCGCTTCGATGGGCGCACCTTTCCGATCTTTCAGGTTGAGTGCGGTTGCAGTCTCTCGCACCAGAGGTATAGAACGAATCACCTCTGATTCTGTCTGCAAAAGGTTACTCTTGTCCGTCAGAGGGGGCTTCACTTCTGACAGCTCTTTTCCCACCCCCGTTAGAGAAGTTGTGTGGTCTATCTTAAACAAAAGCTTGCCTTCAGCCTTGTAAACCGGCTTTTGTAAGAACGCCATCAGGGAAGAAAGCGCGACAGCAGACCCAAAAACAGCCCCTGCCGGCAGCCAGCGCCTTTTTACAATCAGCCAGATATGCCCAAAATCTATATCTAGCGCTTCCCTGGAGTCCATTTTAAAATTTTCAGCCGTTGAACTTGATATCATAGCACTCTCCGCAGCTGCCTTTCAAAACGACTTGACAAATATCCTCGCCACTTGTGGCCTTTCTCAACAGATAATCGCGACCGTCTCTGCTTGTTGCCGAAATTTTAGTAAGCACCTCGTTTATTTAAAACTACCATAACCGTGCGCAGCAAAATTTGCAAGTCCAATCCGAGCGACCAATTTTCAATATAAGCCATATCCAAGCGCACGACCTCTTCAAAGTCCTGAATGTCCGACCGGCCTGCGACTTGCCAAAAGCCGGTTATCCCCGGCAAAACTTCCTGCCGGTCGTGATGGCGATCGGAAAATTTCTCTACATCTCTCACCGGTAAAGGCCGAGGGCCAACTAGGCTCATCTCTCCCAAAAGGACATTGAAAATTTGCGGCAATTCGTCCAAACTGTAGCGGCGAAGTAATTTGCCCACACGGGTAATGCGCGGGTCATCTTTAATTTTAAAAAGAATCCCATCTTTTGTTTCATTTCGAGCTTCCAACTCCTTTTGCAGCCGCTCAGCATTAGCAACCATCGTGCGGAATTTCCACAGTTTAAACGGCCTTCCGCGCAGGCCAATACGAGTCTGCTTGTAAAAGACTGGGCCAGGAGAATCTAGTTTAATCAGCAAAGCAATAATCAGATAAACCGGACACGCGAGGGCCAAGAAAAAAGCGGAAAAGCAAAAATCAAAAACCCGCTTCACCCAAAACTCAGCGCCTTTTATGAGCGGAGCGTGCAAATTTAGAGAAGGCAACCCTCCTACTGTAGTCAGTTCCAGCTCTTTTGGCGAAAGACTTTCAAAGTTCGTGTAGAGAATGTGCAAGTTTATGCCGGCAGTCCGAAACATCCAGCAGACAAACATTCTATTCTTTATGGCTTCCGAAGATACGAAAACTTCGGCCACTCCCAAACCCACAAGCCTTTGAATAGTGGCTTGACGCTTGTCTCTCTCTAAGCAACTAGAATCAGCAAACTCTAGAATGTCGTAGCGGGTGTCTCGCTCCAGAAAAGAAGCTAGTGTTTCTCGCTCTTTCCAATCACAAATAACGCCGCTAGGAAAGCGCCACAAACCCTTTTCCCGAAATCCGTCAATTGCGGCGCTCACTCCCAACCGGCCCGCACATGTAAAAGAACCGCTTAAAAGCCAGGACAAGATAAAAGTTGAAGGAGCTACCAAATAATCAATTTGATATAAGAAAACGAGCAGCAGCAGCAAAGCGTGGGCCAAACTGACCGCTCGAACAGCGCTGAACCAGTCGCAGCGCTTTTTCCCTACTTTAAAAACCCTTTCGCCGGAAACTAACCCCATCTCAGTAATCAGAACCGGCAGCAGAGAAAGAGGCTTGACTTGGATGTTATAAGGAAAATCCAGCTCCCTCCCATAAGTCTCTGCTACCCACCACGCCAGAGATAGAAGAGTAGAATCCACTAAAACCAGTGCGATTAATCTCAGCCACGACACACCCCATCCCTTTCCTAGAGTTGTAACGCCAGGCGCTCGCAAGTCTAAGTTTGAGTCTAGCAATATAGGAGAGGCCATTCTTACCTTAACTCCCTCGTTCTTGTAAACAATCCAGTAGTCTCAGACAGGTATTTCAGTTGCGACACTACCTCTTCGCAACTGCCGATCCATCATGGAAAATTAGCAGCCATTGAATAAGTTCTTTACAGAACCACTCTTCTTTTTGATTTGCTGACACAACTTCAGCCCACTCATTTTAGATGCGGGCCAAAAGCAGGCTTCAACAATCCCAGGCTATTTCTAGCTTTAATTTATTCTGGCTCAACCAGAGGTCAGCATGTTGCCATTTTGCCGCAAAAATTTTTCTCTTCAACCACCGGCGTGCCCCAGTCACCTGTGACGATCCTCCCCCGGTGATCGAGAGCGCACTTGGCGGAACGCGGAGCTGCTCCCCTGGAGCTGCCCAACCCTTTCCCATTCCTCGCTGTCAACCGGGTGACTCCTTCCCGAGAGCGCAAACATGCCTGCGGCATGCCCGCGTGCCCGCGTGCCCCCCGCAGCATCGCCTCCCCTGCCTCAGGCCACCCGCCGGCCCCCAGCAATCCTGCATAGACCAAGACAAAAGTAAAGTCTTTTTCGCAAAAATTTGGCAAATTTTAACATTCCCTGTTACATTGCAGGTGTAAACTCATGTTGCGTACAGCCGATAGTGTACAAATTCCTGCGCATCATACCGGCACCGCCGCCGCTGCGAGCCAAGTCCCTCGTTTATGACCTCAAAGCCCGCCTTGACTGGGGCGATCCCGCTCTAACCATTATCGACGTGCGCCACCGGCACCCATCCCACACCAGCCGCATCCAAGGCGCTATCTCCATACCGCTTAGCGAATTGGCCGATCGCGCCCTCACCAGCCTTGAACTGACTCGCGACATCTACGTTTACGGCGAAACCGACGAAGAAACTGCCTCAGCAGCGGCAGCACTTCGCGCCGCCGGCTATCAAAACGTATCCGAGTTAAGAGGCGGCGTTGCAGCCTGGAAAGCAGTCGGCTTTCCCATCGAGTCCATGAGTCAGGGTGCCAGAAATTGAAACCCACCGGCACCTTTTCCGAGCCGCCCCACCGTAGGACAGGCGTCCCGCCTGTCCCACATGGTTTCTTTTGCCAGAAACCCGGTTTCTTTAAGAAACCGGATTTCTTAACCCCCCAGAGCAATCAGTGCTCAAAAACCCCGGTATATTGCAGCAAATCCAGAGAAACCAGCACCGGCAAACACCCAAAACACTCCTGCGCCAGTGAGTATCGCTCCTCCCGCTGCAGCATCGCAGTCAGCTTTTGTCGCGCACTCAGCAAATAGCGAACATCATTCGCCGCA
>CAZJNL010000369.1:4104-5621 GCA_964546515.1 uncultured Oscillatoria sp. | reverse complement strand
CTGCTGGAGAACTGCAAATTGTTCAGCCGGCAACAGGAGGAACCGTCAAGGAAATCTATGTCAAAGAAAACGAGCCGGTGAGAAAAGGAAAGGCGCTCGCTACCATCGATGATTCCAGCCTCCAAACCAAAAAGAGCCAGAGCGAAGCGAATATCAAGCGCGGGCAAGAAGAACTCGCTCAAATCAATGCCCAGCTTGATGCTTTGAACAGTCAGAGTGACGCTGAAACTCGCTCAATCGAACGCTCTGTCGCCGCTGCTCAAGAGGAACACAATCGCAACCGGCGCGAATATCAAGATTTGTTAGCTAAAACTCAGGCAGAATTCCAAGAAGCGGAGGCTAACTTAAAATCAGCCGAAGCCGGCTTGCAAAAAGCGCAGACAGACTTGCAAACAGCGCAGGATAACTCAGAGTGGGCTAAAAAACAGTGGGCTCGATATAAGCAGCCTGCAGAAGAAAGAGCTGTTCCTCTGGAGGAATTTAACAAGAAAGAACAAGCTGTTAAACAGGCAGAAGGAGCCCTTGAGGCGCAAAAAAAAGCCATTGAGCAGCAACAGCAAGAAGTAAAGATAGCCGAAGCCAGACTGCAACGCGCCAAAGCGGCTCTGAATCCCAGTCAGTCTCCCGTCGCCATTGCCACTGAGCGAATTGAGCAAGAACGAGCCAGAGGTGAAGCCACTCTAGCCACTTTAAAAAAAGAAAGAGAAGCTCTGGGCGAACGTCGAATTCAAGCCCAGAAACAAATTGAAAACGACCAGAAGGAACTCCAGCAAATTGAAAACGACCTGACTAAGCTCGTCATTCCATCCCCAGCGGATGGCACCATCGTCAAGCTGAATTTGCGCAACCCCGGTCAAGAAGTGCAGCGTGGAGAAGTCATTGCCCAAATTTTACCGACAAATGCCTCTTTAGTAATCAAAGCTCAAGTTAAGACTCAGGATAGAGACAAAGTTAAAACCGGTCAAGAAGTCCAGATGCGGGTTAACTCCTGTCCCTATCCAAATTACGGCACTCTCAAAGGTACTGTCAGAGAGATTTCCGCAGATGCCATCACACCTCAAACCAGCAGTGCCGGTGCTGAAGTCCCTAGGGGTATTCAAGGTGCCGGTGTTCTTGGTGCCTACTACGAAGTGAGCATCCAGCCCAAAAGTCTGTCTCTCGGTCAGGGCGACCGGCAGTGTGCCATCACATCGGGTATGGAGGGGAGAGCCGACATTATTTCCAGAGCAGAGACGGTTCTTCAATTCATCCTCAGAAAGGCAAGGTTGCTGACGGATTTGTAACCTTCTGACAGCTTCCTTATGGTGCCGGTAATATAAAATATTCGCCTTGCTCCAGAGTAACTCACGGGTAAGTTTGGGCAATCTCCTCTGGAGTCCGAGAGCGATAGATGCACTCGTAAACACGAGTTCCGAACTCGACTCGCCGAGAAAAAAGCTCGGCGGTTCGAGCTCCAAGCTGCACTCGCCGAGAAAAAAGCTCGGCGGTTCGAGCTCCAAGCTGCACTCGCCGAGAAA
>CAZJNL010000369.1:3316-4004 GCA_964546515.1 uncultured Oscillatoria sp. | reverse complement strand
AAAGCTCGACGGTTCGAGCTCCAAACTGCACTCGCCGAGAAAAAAGCTCGACGGTTCGAGCTCCAAACTCCACCCCACACCTGCTACTCCCCTCTGGACAGGCCGAACGCAGACCTACGCCTTTTGGCAGACCGGCGCTGATCGTGGGGTAGAGGTTTCTCGCCGCTTTTTATGGAATTGCGGGACGCCTGTCCTGCACCTTTTGGCAGACCTGCGCCTTTTGGCAGACGGCGGGAGAAAGTTAGGGGGAGAGGTTCCCACCGGCCACTTGACAAAATTCCCAACATGTGCTAAATAACACCGGCATTGTCAGCAAGACAGCCCCACCGCCGAACCTGCTGACATCCAACTATCAGACATCGACCTGTGCCCTCTTGGCGCTCTACCCTGTGGGAAGCCGCTGGCGCGTCTATGGCGTCTTGGCGGTTGCCAAATCCGAGATATTCAATCAGTGCGGCGTGATTGCTTTCCCGGCTGTCTGAGCAAGACAGCCCCACCGCCGAACCTGCTGACATCCAACTATCAGACATCGACCTGTGCCCTCTTGGCGCTCTACCCTGTGGGAAGCCGCTGGCGCGTCTATGGCGTCTTGGCGGTTCAAAAATCTGAGATATTCAATCAGTGCGGCTTGAATGCTTTCCCGGCTGTCTGAGCAAGACAACCCCACCGCCGAACCTGCTGACATCCA
>CAZJNL010000369.1:0-3216 GCA_964546515.1 uncultured Oscillatoria sp. | reverse complement strand
CCGAGATATTCAATCAGTGCGGCGTGATTGCTTTCCCGGCTGTCTGAGCAAGACAACCCCACCGCCGAACCTGCTGACATCCAACTATCAGACATCGACCTGTGCCCTCTTGGCGCTCTACCCTGTGGGAAGCCGCTGGCGCGTCTATGGCGTCTTGGCGGTTCAAAAATCTGGGATATTCAATGAGTGCGGCTGAATTGCAATCCCCCATAGGGATTCACGCAAACGAACTGCCCACCCCAGATACCACTATCACACTCCCAGACACAGCAGGTTGTATTCTACCCGAGTGAAACCCCCTATCACCCCCATCCCCGCCCCCACTGTCGCAATTGTCACCTTAGCAACCCTTGCCTGCCTTCTCTGCGGGGCAATTCCTCCAGCCCGGGCGGCGACACCACCGGCGCAGAGCGAGTTTGGATTTTCGATTGTGGATTTTGGATTGTCCAAGCGGACGGGAACATCTTTTCCGCCTCAGGAAACCAGACTGTCTCTCTCCACGGCAGAGCAAACAGCACCCGTTCCGGGAAGCACTTCCACCCACGCCCAGGATCTAGCACCCCCCCCAGAGATGCCGGTGGCGGATAGCAGTGAAAAGCAACTGCCAGAAGTGCCGCAAGAAGAACTCACCCCCCCGGAAGCTCAGCCCACTGTCACAGACATCCAAATCCGCTTTGTCAATAAACAAGGCTCGCCGGTAGATGAAAATGGCCGGCCTATTCAGGGGCGCACGCGCTTTGATTTCATCCTCGGCGAATTAAAACTCAAGCCGGGTGCGGCGTTCAGCGAGGAGTTACTCGAGCAAGACTTGCGCCGGCTCAGGCGATTGAGGCTCTTCGATCGCGTCAGCGTTTCTGCGCGGCGAGAAGGAGCCGGTGTTACCCTCATCTATGACTTGCAAGAGGCTCGCGCCCGCTCTCTCACCCCGGGTGCCGGCAATAGCGGCGACGTGGGACTTTACGGCTCCCTAACCTATGAAGACCAGAATATCGGCGGTCTGAACCAGCAAGTGTTCGGAAGAGTGCAGATTAGCGGCAAAGACGTGCAGTACAGCGCCGGCTACACAGATCCTTACCGTGCCGGCGAGCCAGATCGCTTGGGCTACAGTGTGGGGCTGTTTCGCCAGCGGGATTATTCCCGCACCTTCACCGACGATATCAAACTTGCCAACGGCGACAGCGTGCGGGAGGGGCGGTTTGGCGGCGGCGCGGCGCTGTTGCGCTCTTTCGATGGCTGGGATGGCTCCCTGGGCTTGAACTACACCCGCATCAGCATGCGCGATTCCGACTGGGATGTGGTGCGAACGGATGCCTTGGGGAATCCTCTCTCCCTCAGCGGGGAAGGTATCGACGACTTGGTTACGGTGTCTCTGGGGGTGACGCGAGATTTGCGATCCCGGCGCTCTAACCCGACAGACGGCTCAGTTCTGACTCTCAGCGCCGAACAGTCGCTTCCCGTCGGGCTGGGCAACATCTTCTCGCACCGGCTGCGGGGGAATTACACCCAGTATGTGCCGGTGGGGCTCACCAGTGCCGGTGAGCCGAACCGCTCGACCGCATTGGCAGAAGTGCTGGCGTTTAACCTGCAAGCCGGTACGGTTATCGGCGATTTGCCACCCTCCCTTGCGTTCAATCTCGGCGGGTTGAATTCCGTGCGCGGATACGGTGCCGGTAAAGTTGGCAGCGGGCGCAGTTACGTCCTCGGCTCTGTGGAGTACCGCTTTCCCATCGCAGCGCCGGTGGGCGGAGTGCTCTTTGCTGACTTCGCCTCCGATTTGGGTTCTGGAGATACGATCCTCGGCTCCCCAGCTGTGGTGCGCGACAAACCAGGCACCGGCTTCGGTTACGGCTTCGGGTTGCGGGTGCTCTCGCCTCTCGGTCTAATTCGCGGTGACTTGGGGATCAGTGACAGGGGGGACATCCGCTTTGAACTCACCACCGGTCAGCGGTTTTGATTGCTGGAAAGCCGGCGCTCCCTCAAAAATTGCTTCGGGAGTCCGGTCTTTGGGCTTTTCGCAGCTGCTGCACTGCCCCTACCGACAGAATCGGTCTGATCCAAGCCACCAATTTCCCCCACGCCTGGGACTCCGCTACAGAGCGGGCGTGCTGGAACTGGTATATGTAGAACTTTGTCCAGAACTCCGGCGCTAGGTGCGAAAGCCAGCGCTTGCGCCACCGCTTTAACCAGCGGGCCACATCTTCCCATTGGGGCGGGCTGACTCCCAAAATCGGGGGAAAGTCCGCATAACTGACAAATCTGCTCACCGTCTTGGCGTGGACATAGACAATGTACCGCTTGCAGTCGATGCGGCGAATATCCTCAATCCTGATGTTGAACATCAGCGCTACGGTTTCTTCGCTCACAAATCGGGCTAGGGGGTGCAGCACCGGCGACTTGTGGTAGATTTTTGATTCTCGGATGGCGGGCGAGTTGGGTGAAGGCTCTGCTATCATGGTGTCTCCTTGGGACAGATCCTTGCTGTCCATACAGGTTTTTTTTGGATCGCCCTTCAGTCTTTCGGCTGGGGGGCGTTCTTTTTTTATCCTTACTACCAGTGTAGCGTCTCCGTCGCGTCTTGTCAAGCCTATTTTCAAATTTTATAAAAACTTTACAAAGTATTTGTGTTGAAGTGCTAAGATGGAACAGAAGTCGTTAATGGGCCAAAGCTGTTGTGACGAGAGCCAGTACAGCAATTGGGGTAAGTCCCCTGATCAAGGAAATGGTTCAGAAGAAAGCGTTAGAGACGCGACTGACGCTCAAAGAGGTGATTTACATGGGGATGCTCGCCATTGACGAACTGGACGAGCAGCGCCGTGAAGAACTGGCCGATCGGGTTCACCAGATGCAGGTCAACGGTGAAATTTGAGAGTCTTTGTGTCTCGGGCACTGGGCAGTGGGCGATGGGGCACTGGCTGGGCAGTGGGCATGGGGCATCACGCAAAAGGGCATCATCGCACTGGGCACTGGAAGCCCCATCCTAGGTGGATATGGGACGCCCCGCCCTGAAATTTAGGGATATCCGGAAGAAAGGTTTTTACAAATACCCGACTTTAGACCGTTTTTGTATATATGCTTTCTTCCGGAAATCAAAAATGTCTACCTGGCGGGCCGCACAGCCAAGGGCCACAGTCTAAAATTTGGCCACTGGACACTGGGAATATGCCCCATGCAGGCGCACAGGGGACGCAAAAACCTCAAATTTAGGGATATCCGAAA
>CAZJNL010000368.1:0-5639 GCA_964546515.1 uncultured Oscillatoria sp. | reverse complement strand
ATCGCGTCTCTACAATAGCTCCCCTTCCTTTGAAATTCAGTTAAAAACCGGCGAAGTTTTGACAGCCGACCGGTTGCTGCTAGCCACCGGCAGCAGTCCAGAGGGATACCAAATTGCCAAATCCCTCGGACACACGATTGAGCCGCCGGTGCCCTCCCTGTTTACCTTTAATATTCGCGACGAAAGGTTGAGGGATTTAGCCGGCATCTCCGTGACAAACGCCCGCGTGCGATTGCCAGAAGCCAAATTGGAACAAATTGGGCCGGTGCTGGTCACCCACTGGGGGTTGAGCGGTCCCGCTATTCTCAAACTCTCGGCGTGGGGTGCGAGATTCCTGCACGACTGCTGGTATGAAACGCCGCTGCAAGTTAACTGGCTACCGCAGTATAATGCAGAAGAACTGCGCCAAATGCTGCAGGCGGTAAAGAATCAGTTACCGCGACGGGAGATATCCTCCAGTTGTCCAGTTCCCCTCCCCCGCCGCCTTTGGGAGCGTTTGGTTGGGGCTGTTGGCATTGCCGAGCAGACGCGCTGGGCAGAAGTGTCGAATAAATCCCTGAATCAGCTGGTGGAGGAACTGATTCAGGGCAAATACCAGATTGCCGGTAAGGGCGTTTTTAAGGAAGAATTTGTCACCTGTGGCGGCGTCAGCCTCAAAGAGGTGAACTTCAAGACGGTGGAGAGTCGCCTCTGTGCGGGACTTTACTTTGCCGGTGAAATTCTCGATATTGACGCCGTGACGGGGGGCTTTAATTTCCAGAATGCCTGGACGACGGGCTGGATTGCCGGTCAGTCAATCGGTGTGTCTGGATTAGAATAGCCACAACTTCATAAAAGTTAAGTCTATGCAGACAGTAAGGGTTCCTCAAAATATTCCTCAACCGCCGGCATTTGCTTCTGTTGAGGATGAGCGCCGCCACCGCAAGCAGCGCCTAGCTGCAGCATTCCGCCTGTTTTCCCGCTTCGGGTTTAATGAAGGTATTGCAGGTCACATCACCGCCCGCGATCCGGAATACTTGGATCGCTTCTGGGTAAATCCCTTCGGAACGCACTTCAGTTTGATTCGAGCTAGGGATTTGATTTTAGTCAACCACCGGGGGGAAGTGGTAGAAGGAAACAAGCCGGTGAACGAGGCGGCTTTTGCTATCCACTCCCAGATTCACGCCGCTCGCCCAGAAGTCGTAGCCGCCGCACACGCCCATTCACCTTACGGCAAAAGTTGGTCGAGTCTCGGTCGTTTGCTCGATCCTCTCACACAAGATGCTTGTTCGTTTTATGAGGATCACGCACTGTTTGATGACTACACCGGCGTGGTGCTGGAAATTGAGGAAGCGCAGCGGATTGCCAAAACTCTTGGTGAGAAGAAAGCGATTATTCTTCGCAACCACGGTTTGCTGACTTTAGGGCGCAGTGTCGATGAAGCTGCTTGGTGGTTTATCACAATGGAGCGCTCCTGTCAAGCGCAGCTGATGGCGGAGGCGGCTGGTAAGCCTGTGCTCATCGAACCGGAATGCGCCCGCCGCACATGCAAGCAGGTGGGCTCGCACCACATGGGCTGGTTTAGCTTTCAGCCGCTTTACGATATGATTGTGCGCAAAGAGCCTGATTTGCTGGAATAAGCGAGTGGGGTGCGTTCTACCTTTGGAATAGTAGGGTGCGTTCCGCTTTTGGCAGGCACCCGTGGGGTGGAGCAATCGGTGGGGCGGAACGCACCCTACCTTTGGAGTAGGGTGCGTTCCGCTTTTGGCAGGCACCCGTGGGGTGGAATAATCGGTGGCGCGGAACGCACTCTACATTTGGGGTGGGGTTCCGATTCCGGCAAATATCTATCACAGGAATCCTTCTTGCTCCAATTCTTCTATTACCTGCAAGCCGCGCGGATCGCCGACTCGCAGCACTGAAGATTTGGCATCTTCGCGCACGCCCATGTCTTCGTCTTCGGCAAAAGCCTCTATGAGGGCGTCAATCGCCGTGGCGTACACAACATTAGAAGGCAGTTCGCGGCACAGCTGTCCCAAAGTCCAGGCGCAGTTACTGCGGACAGCCGGCACTGGATCTCTGCGCAAGGCTTCAATTAAGGGGGGCACTGCAGCGATCACGGCATCGTAACCCACTTGCGCCATTTGCCCGAGGGAGCTCGCCGCCCACAACCGCACTGCGGAAATATCGGTTTTCAGGGCGTCCAGCAGGGAGGGGAGCGACCGGCGATCGCGGCAATTGCCCAGCGCCCACACCACGCCCTTGCGCACATAGCCATTCCAATCCCGGTTGAGCTGGTGAATCAGGGGCTCCACGGCATTTGGGCTGGGATTGCGTCCCAAAGCGTAAGCGGCGCTCACCCGCACTAGGGGACAAGCATCGGTGAGCAGGTGAATCAGCTGGGGTATAGCCCGCTCGTCCTGCAGGTCGCAAAAAGCCCGCGCCGCCAGCATGCGCTGCTGCGGTTCTGGGGATTGCAGGAGTGGGAGCATTTCCTCTGGATCTGGCTTGGGGGGTTCTGACTCCGTTAAGAGATCCAAAGGGCTGTCCAGCTCATCCTCGGTATTGAGTGCGCCTGTGCGATCTTGACTGTTCATATTTTCAATTTACCGCACCACGCGCCCCGCTTCACTGGTCTGATTGCGGTTTCAGGGGTTTGAGCATCCACAGAGACTGGGTTTCGTAGCCGAGTTTGCGGTAAAGATTGAGCGCCGGCTGGTTTGTCACAAAAACTTGCAAGCCAATTTGCCGGTCGCCCCTGTCTTTGGCCCAAGTTTCGGCCAGCTGCATCAGGGCGGAGCCAATTCCCCGACGCCGGTGTTCTGGGGCGACGTAGACGAGAAAAATGTGGGCGTGGCGATCGCCGGTCATCTGATCGATAGCACTCCCCAGCCACAGACAGCCCACCGGCACCTTTTGGGATGGGGAAGTTTCTTCCACCCACCACAGCGGCGTGTTGCTGGTAAAATATTGCTCGACGGTTTGGGCGATATGGGAAAAATCGCCTTCTGGGTAAAGCTCTTGGTAGGTGAGCTTCATGAATTTGAGCAGCCGCGCCCGATCCAGCCGCGAGCCGGTGCGCACAGTGTATCCCGATATCAGCACACCAGCTCCTGCAGCGCCCCACCGGCACCTGTGTGCAGAGATGTCTGGGGTGCGGTTTCCCCCACGGGTGCGGGGGAAGCCATGTCGCTGGGCAAAAAGCTGCGAGCCCCCACTGCTACGAGGGCTACCAAGAAGACCAATACTATCAACAGCGGTGCAATGTACTGACGAAATATTGCCATAGGGATTGGGGGGTGGGGGTTGGGCTAGCCCCTGTCCGAGGATGGGGTCAAGTTTTGTAAAGGTAGCTTTCCTTATATTACAGCCGGTGGGTGCCGGTGTTGAGCCACCCCACCCCCCAGCCCCCTCCCCGCGAGCCCGATCATTTCTCGTTACCAGGCGAGCGCCTGGTAACGCCTCTTGTGAGGCGGAGCCTCACCTTCTTTGCCGGAGTTTCCATTAATTCAACTTTCCCGAAGCAAGGCTGTCGGTGCGGGGAGAACCGGCACCCCCTGGCGCAAGGAAAGTGCGGGCGCAACGGAGATGCCGGCGGCGCGACATCCCAGAGCTTGAGCGCACCTCCCATCCCAGGTGCCGGCTTTTCGCCGAGATGCCGGTGCGCCAACAGTGCGGGGAAGGTGCCGGCGCGGGAAACATCTCGCCCAGTCGCCGAAATGCCGGTGTGGCAATTAGCGTCGTGCCGGTTGAGCGCCTGCAGGGAGTTTCCGCAGCAACCGGCGGCGATTTTGCGCCCAATTCAACCCGAACATCTGCAGCCGGCAATCGCTTTTGCTGTTGGCGATCTCCGTGAAAGGTTAGACCCCACGAAGGCTTCGAGCGCGCCTTTTATATCATCTCTAGTCAATGGGCCGCAATTAATTTTTCTATACCTCTGACTCTTTCTTCTTCCTTCGGGCGCGTACTTGGCGTCCTGCACTGCGGGCGCTCCGTATGCCGTAGGCATTCCCGCTTTCTTGTCGCGCGTCTTAGGCGGTTCATTATTAAGCACCACCGGCACTCACCGGCGCGTGTAGCGGTGCTTCACCCCAACCGGAAAATACTCCCGATCGCCCAAAGGCAAAAGGCTAACCTGCGGCATTTGATACTCCCTCGGAACATAATTAGCAAACTCGCTATTCAACCGGCACAACTGAGTTAAAATAGAACCAGCAATCGTCTCCCGCATCTCCTCAGTCGCTCCCACCCCAGGCGCTAACTCCACGGCAACCGCAAGAAACCGATTTCTGTCCCCGCCTTCCTTCACCTCCAGCACAAACTTGCCCGTCACCCAGTCTTGAATCCCCGGCTGCTCCAGCCCTACTGTAACATTTTCCGGGTAAATATTCGCACCGTAATACGACACCGTAAAGTGAGAGCGCCCAAAAACATACACGAAAGGCAAAGAATAGATTCCCCGGGTAGTCTGAGGATCTAATTCCACCAGCGGATCGAAACCCCAGTCCGCCAGAAACCGCATCATATCCTCAAAAGAAATAATCCCCCCCGTATCCGAAATGTGATAGCGCACCAGCGGAATGCCATTATCCCCAGAAAACAGCAAAGTGCCCTCGTGAACCTCAAAAAACCGCGACAGCGGATCGTACTGCACCAGCGTCGGGAGGCGGGATTCCCCAAACAGCGAACGGGCGACATCCGGGCGAGAAGCCAAAAACCGGCGGATGCAGATACTCACCGGCGTCTCATTTCCCAAAACCCCCGCATCCGCTGTGCCGTAAAGGGAAGCAGAATCGTAGCAAATATCTTGAGAGCCGGTGCGATCTCCCAGCAAAGTCCGCCACTCCTCGCTGAACACTTCCCCCGCCATCACCAGCTTAATCGAGTATTTTTCCCATTCTATCCCTTCCGCAATACCGGCGTCAATAACATCCTTAACAAAAGGCGGGTATCCCAGCAGCACCACCTGCTCGAATGCCGGTGCCAATTCCCGCACCGCGCGGAAAATCTCCGCCTTGTTATTGCCAGGGGTGATAACAGTGATGGGATATCCCTTAGCCGCCAAGTGCCGGCAGCAATTCGCCGTGTACATCCCCCCCACCCAAGTTCCCAACGCAAAGCAAATCACCGCCAAAGTGCGGCGGGAGTCAGCCTGGAAACTGTCGCGGAAAATTTGCTCGAACCGCGCCGCAACCGGGAACTCATCCGCGACAAAGCGCGGCCAAAATGTCGGAGAGCCGGTGGAACCAGAGGAGACGGCTATTAGATCACAACTTGACAACTTTCCGTACCGGCACAGACTCGGCAAAGCGTAGCGCCGCAAGTAATTTTCTTTCGTTGTCAGCGGCAATTTTTGGAAATCCTCAAACGTCTGGATGTAGGCCGGTTCTATGCCATATTCCTTTAGGAAAGCCTGATAAGCCGGCACAGTAGCCGCCACCGAGCGAAACAATTCCATAGCAGCAGCCGGTGCGTTTGCTTGGCTGTGTTCTTGCAGCAAAGTTTCCACCGGCGTATTCAGAAACCCTTGCCAAGCTGCGAGTGTCCTGTCGCGCTGTTCTTCTTGCATCTTCTGTTCCTTGTCTTTCTCGATTTGAGCCTTGTTTCCTGACAGCAGCGAGAGGCGGAGCCTCTCAATGTGCGTTCCCAGGTATAACCTG
>CAZJNL010000367.1:0-5641 GCA_964546515.1 uncultured Oscillatoria sp. | reverse complement strand
GAAGTGTTGAATACCGTTACAAAAGTTTACATTTCGGCGTATAATCCTCCTGGCCTAAGTAAAATTTTTTACCCGGATAGGATTCGTTCTATCCAGTGAACTGATTTCTTGACACATATAACACTGAAGATAGCGGAGTTTATCTATTAGCTTAGTTCCCCACTCTTTAGGTATATCCACTATCTGTAATATTAAGTAAGCTATCAAGGATACATAAATTTGGATGGCGATACCATTGACATTCTTAGCAATCAGTTTATCCAGTTTGAGGTGCATCTTAAGAAACTTCCATAGCACTTCTATTCCCCTATCTAGAAATTTCCATGAGTTCTTCATCGGTCACTTCTGTCCGAGCCAGATTTGTGACCAACCGATACTCTACCTTAGTAGGTAAATCACAAAAATTAACTCCTCTATATATTCCTGAGTCCTTACCTGTTCCTACTCTAAACAGTCCCTCACTTTCCTGGAACAGGAGTTTGTAGTTATTAGGAATGCGCCAGACAAAATACTTACCTGACTGGCTGGCCCTCTGGAAAAATTTTAAACCGGCAAATACCCTATCCATTACCCCTACGCCGTTGGCCAAGTATCTAACATTTTCTATCCGAAGTTGTAGTCGGATTCATAACCAAAATTTATCAAATTTCCGGCGGTGGATACCGTCGATAGGTTTAAAGATGAAAAAAGCTTAACTTGATAATATTACCGCCCCCATAACAACTTACTTGTCAGCGTAATAATGGTTTAGTCAATAGGACACGGAGCGTATTTATCGAGACGACTGTCCCGGCTCATCATTTTATTAATTTTTTCATAGATAGTCTGAAAAGGGACTAGGCTGCTGATTGGCTTTTGAAAAAGTTGAAATATCAACCTCATAACCGGAGCCATTTAAACGTTTGAATATATCTCTCATGCTGGTCAAGCTTTTATCCATTGCGTAGCTCAACCAACACGATACGAACAAGCGGGTGTTCAGAACAGGATAATCATTTGTGGGGAGAGAGGCCACAAGAGTTTTGACAAGCTTAGGGAACGAGTGTATCATAAGGAGTTAACAGTATTCTTGTGACTCTAGCCCAAAGCTTACCACGTTTTGGGCTGTTTTTTTTATGTCGAATTGTTAAGATTCAACACTTCTGGGAATCTGGACAGTTACAGAGTAAGGCGTAGGATCATAGTTGGGAAACTTAACCAGAGTCAGCCTGTCGCGCCTTACTTTAGCGCCATAGACTTCCAGCAAGTGAGCAAACAGCGTGGTACTTGACGGACTGACAAGTAAATTCACACTTAACCATCCGCCGAGCCACCACGATTCTTTCGCCTCGGGAGGAGAACTAATGGCCAGCAGCAGAATGTTGCTGTCAACAATCTTAGGGATTGACGGAATCGGAATTCGGATACTTGTTCCAGGAATTGTCGCAGCCTCATATTGCTGTCGAAACACCAAGTTCCAGTTAAGATTGTTGCCTAAATCAAGAATGTGGGCATGAGTTAAATCGGAAGGCAGTTTTCAGCGTTTTCGATCCACTTTTCAGGATTGAGTCCACCCCACTCAATCAGAGCGAGGTAAGTGCCGGGAGCGAGGCGTCCATTTAGCCAGTCAATTGCAGCCCCGTTAAGTGCGGTCATCGAATTAATTTCTTCCGCCGAAGCGTCAAAACCTACCGAACCTGTTAGCAAATATTCAGCGCAGTTGGGCAGCCCCAACAATCCCATCACAAATTTCCTTTTTCTGGAATGAGCGTAAGGCGGTTTCCGTCTTGTACCCAGCTTTTTGCCTTGGGATCTGCAAGAATAGCAGCAACTACAGCAGAATACTCGTCAGTTCCATTTTTTTTCCCAAAACAGGTAGAGCAGGTGGCTGTGACGGGAATACAAATTGCCAGTTATTCGGCGGGCTTCTTTATTGGTTGCTCTGGCTACCATTCTAGTTACACTAAGCCGATCCAGCTTAAAACTTAGTGCATTTTGGCTTACGACTGTAGCAGTAGCCGCAGGAGGCGTGGTATTTACATGCCCTCCAGTCGCGCCGATACTCAATAAGTCTGTTAAGGTGGTAAGCTCTGTTCCTCCTCCTTCAGTAGGGGTTTTAATTTTCATATAGAAAGAAAGCCCTGTGGCGGCGAACGGCACGACGTAAGCCGTTACGCGCTTGTATTTAGCCTTGTTTGTCGCTTGAGTTCCAAGAGTTGCATAAAGAGAAGACCGCTGGCCCTGCGTCTTCCCTAACCAGTTAAACTAAGCAGGCGAGTTACCCCGCTTGTACGTCGTAGGAACCGGACCGTACACTGTGCTTCATCCGGCGACTCAGTTGCTGGACAAATGAGAAGAGTACCAGACCCGTCATAATGGGTTTTCAAGTCGTGGCAGTGTTTCTGGAGCAGTTGTAGGTTGTTGTATCCATTCCCGCCGCCTTTAGCCTTGGGTTGAATGTGGTCGATTTCCCACAAGTCTCCCGGTCTGAATGTCAGTCCGCAGTGGGCGCATTTACCCTTTTGTCGCTTCAGCAGTTTTGCAACCGCCGTTTTAACTTCTGGGTGCTGTCCAATCCTGGCGCGACCGTACCGAGGTTGCCATCATAGGGGCTGGCCTCTCCCTTCACCAAGACGAGCCTCACTATCGGGGTATCCGCATGTTTGCACAAGGGTAGGTGCTTGTCTTCCGTTTTGGTGGCGAATGTCCAATTGTCGTTTCCGTAGTCCCAAAGGCCGTGCGCTCAAAGCGCATGGTATTTGACCTTCTTGTCGGCTGGGGTGATGATTGTCTTGAACCCAAGTTTTTGTCCTCGTGTGTTTGCTCCTGACTGGTGTTTGCCCACCGGAAACTGCCTTATGTTGAAGCCAAGAAAATCGAATCCTGGTTTTGTGCCGTCGGGCATTTCATGCAGTGTGTGGGCTATCCGAGTTTTGGTCTGGTTTAGCTCCAGCCCAATCCCCTTGAGCCAGTCGCTGACTATCTCTTGGCATTTCTGCACTACTTCCACTTTCTCGTGCAGGATTACAAAATCGTCTGCGTATCGGATTAGGTTAAGCGGCTCTGTTGTTTGTGGCCTTGCCTCCTTTCAAGGTTTCTGCGTATTGCTTAACCCTTTCCTCTAACCCATGCAGGGCGCTCTTGGCCAGCAGGGGGGAAATCACGCCTCCTTGTGGTGTGCCTTGAGATGTTTCCTGGAACACCCCAGCGTCCCTTACCCCCCCTTTGAGCCATGCTTTTATTTGACGGCGCAGGGAGGGGAATTTGGCCATTTTTGCTAATAGCGCCTGATGGTCTATTTTGTCGACGCATTTGGCAATCTCGGCGTCCAGCACGTATTTGGCTTTGTACCGTAGGGCTGGCAGTAGAGCGCCTTTGTGCCCCGCTTCAGGGATTGACGACCAGTCGCTACCCAGGGGTCGCTGTAGGGTCTGCACTTGACCTATAGGACTTGACCTAATGGCCTCACCTATATGATTATCAAGTTGTCAGGGCTTATGCCCGGCTTGCCGTCCTTGGCCATCAGATGGCCATTTAGACAAAACGAATCGCACCCATAACGTTTGCCCATAATGGTTGCTCCGCTGTTGCTTCTGGGGCGCTCCCCCTGCTGTCCGGCCTTTCAGTGACCTGCTGCCATTGCTGTATTCACTCTGACACACGGTTTTGCCGTTGTACTTTTCTAGAGAAGTTTAACTTGTCTAGCAAATTTCTATTTATTTTAAGGCTCTGCTGTCGCGGGCCAATGCTCCGTATCGGGGGGGGTGGCCGCCGAACTGCGGCACTAGCACCGGCAGCGGGAGTGGCCGCCCAACCGCGGCACTAGCGCCGGCAAAAATGGCTGCTTAACCCACGGGCATTCACAAGCACCAATGCCAGCTAAAACTCAAACCTCAACGTAGATGCTGGCTATCCTCGCCTGCGCGAACCTACGCCTTAACCAAAGGAGACTGACGCCGCCCAGTCAAATCCAAAAGAGTCAAAGGGTGCTGCAAGCCGTGAACCACAAGGTCGGCACGGCGAAATCGGACATCTGCCCGCAGTCGTTTTCGCGGCAGGCGGCGGTACTGGCCGTAAATCTTAATTGCTGGCGGCTCGACAGGAAAAGCTTCTGCTCGTGCTCCCCGCAAAGGCGTACTGAAACAGAGCTAGCTTGAGCTGATGGTTTTGAATATCTAATACTTTGGCTACAATCTGTTTGGCCGCTGCTTCGTCATAAACTAGCAACCGCAAATCGTAACCTTCTCCTTTGTCTAGATAAGTCACTTTGTGCCAACCTTTGCGCCAAATGACTCCCTTTCCTCCATCTACAAAAACCGCCTCAATCCTATTTGCTAGAATTATATTTTTATCTCGGTAAAGAGTCTCCGAGGTTTCCCCGATTAAACGGACACTTATCTCGCCGTAGCAAGGGGCATACCCTTTTTCCCCGTCAGCAAAATCCTCTGATAACATGAGTTTTATTTCTGGGACAAACTTACAGGTTTCTTGAAAAGTCGTTACAGTAATGCCGTAGACTGGCTGCAAATCTTCTGCAATATCCCTAATCGCTTCTGGCACGCTCGCAAAAGCCAAAGATCTCAAAAGTGTTAGGATTCCGCTGTCAGAATCTTTGGCAAGCAGTGCGGGAAGCCGCCCTTCCGGTCGAAACTTCTGGCTCCCAACTGTCATCTCCTAAATCCCGATAGCGAGCGGCGACCATTATATTGAATTTTTTGCCTGCAAAATCCTGCCCCAACTCAAAATCTTTAAACCCTTCGGGGAGCGGCATATTAATCCTCTGATTTCCGTTTGTCTTCCTTTGTTACGTCAGGATCCTTGCTGCTGCTTTTATTTTTTTATTCTGCTTCGCATAGCTTAATTACAGCATCTGACATAGCCTTGTCAAATTCTTCTTTCTGCTTGCACCGCAAAAGTCTGTTGCGCGTTCGGGATTTCGCTAGCGATTGAATCTACTTTGCTAACAATCGATTTTTTTCTGAGAGGCAAAAACCTGTCAAGCTGCGGATTCATCCAGCCAAAAGCCTTCTCTGAAACATCCCCCCATTTTTAAATATCGTTCCCAATAGACGCCACCCAGCCTCCCAGAATTTCAACGACGTTGAGGAGAGAATATCCGATTGACTGAATACTATTCATGAGATTGGCAGCAGCTTGATAAATGCGGCTGTATTTTTTACACCCTTCATACCGTCAACTGTTAGAACGCCTATAAGGGCTTTGGCAATACTCTCAAAAGTGTCGCCCACAATCTTGCCCACATCAATGGGCGCGTCTTCAATGTCCCGCAATCCAATTGCGTTTCCCACCGCAGTCAACAGATTATACATTGCGCTAAATAAAGTCTGTGACAGAGCATTGGACAGCATCTAGGCCTTGGGCAACGTTATTACAAATGTCCCGACACTTAGCACTCGGTCAACCAGTTTACAATTGATAAACTTGTTTAACTTTTGAAACAGCTCATCTATTGCTCTCTGGATTCTCCCTAGATCCGTTTTGAGGTAATTCAAAATGTCGTCCAACTGAGGAGTTATCGTCTGAAGTGACTGCGGGGTAGAAGCAAACCCCTGACTGCGGCTGATATTTGCGATTTAAATTGAGAAAAACTGGTTGAAATTGAGGTCTGTATCCCGTTAAGCTAGCAATTCCGATCGTCATT
>CAZJNL010000366.1:0-5652 GCA_964546515.1 uncultured Oscillatoria sp. | reverse complement strand
AAAGAAACCTGGTTTCTTGATGTTGGGGGAAACCCTTTAACTTTTGTTTCAAAACTTGGCTATTTTTTGCTCGCGCCCGCAGACTTTTTACCTGTCTGGCACGCCAGCGGTGTCAGCAGCGCCCTTGCGAGGCGGGGCGTCAGGTGAAGTCCCTATATAGAAGCCGGTGGAGACAGGTTTTGTCCCCACCTGCTTCGCTCTCACACAGCAACCAACGATTCAAAAACACTTTGTAGCAAACCCATGCGCCGGCATGGCTTTGCCACGCCTCACAGGAATGAATACCTACTGTCAAAATGCGTTGCTTTCAACCTCGTGTCAATCTGCCCACTGCCGTCCCTTGTAGGGTTCTCCTTCAAAAGGCTGAACCCCGACTACCGGATATTTATCGTCGCTGGGACTGAAGATGCGAGCGGCGGCTGCCATAACATACTGCATGGCGTCATCAACTGTTTTAGAAAGATTCATAAACTCTCTCCTGAACTTTGAGATTCTCTGGGTTCATCCACCCCTGCAATTATTGTAAGCTTTCCGGGAGTGAGTTTGGTAAAATCTACATAATTCGATAAGATTCTCCCCCGCAACCGGCTGGTTATTTAAAAAAGTTCATGTTCCTTTACATGCGGTTACTTTTAGTAGTAAATATTAAAAAAACTAAGGAAAAGAAGGAAGCCCGGTTCTCCCCATCTCCCCATCCCTCCTCTCCCCTGGGGCTTTTGATGCCGGCTATAATCGGCTTGCCTGTAGGGTGAGATGGGACGCCGCGTTGGGGCACTGGCACAGAACCCATTCATCCGGCCCACTGCTCAGCCTTCAGCCCAGTCCCGCCTCTGGACTTGCCGCACCTTTTTTGTAGTATTTACCATAAAAATGGGACTCTAAGCCGAGAAAAAGGCCATAAAGCCGAAATTTAAGCGTATAGCAGCCCCGAATTATAAAAACTTATCAATTTATAGCTGCTAAATTTTGGTGCAATTCACTATAATAGAGAAAACGGATCTCGTTAGGGAGCTGGTTGATGAGCACTGCTACTGACTGGAACAGTCCGCACGCTGGAAATCTTCAGGATATGGCGAGGAGAGACAACCCCGAGCTGGCGCTCTACCCTGAGGATTACAGTCTTCTGACCGATCTCTACCAGCTGACTATGGCCGCCTGCTACACCGGCGAAGGTTTAGAGGAACGGAGAGCCAGCTTTGAGCTGTTTGTGCGCCGGCTGCCAGAAAACTTTGGCTATTTGATTGCGATGGGCTTGGCGCAGGCGCTGGACTACCTGGAGCAATTCCACTTCTGTGCTGAGCAGATTGCGGCGCTGCAGGCGACGGGGATTTTTACCGAAGCTCCGGAGCGCTTTTGGTCACTGCTGGAAGAGGGGCGCTTCACCGGCGATGTTTGGGCGGTACAGGAGGGAGTTGCGGTTTTCCCCAACGAGCCGCTGCTGCGCGTAGAAGCGCCATTATGGCAGGCTCAGCTGGTGGAAACCTACCTGCTGAACGCGCTGAACTACCAAACCTTAATCGCCACGCGAGCCGCCCGCCTGCGGGATGTGGCTGGCCCAGGGGCGACGCTGCTGGAATTCGGGACGCGACGCGCCTTTAGCCCGCAGGCGTCTCTGTGGGCGGCAAGGGCGGCACTGGCGGCGGGACTGGACGCCACCTCTAATGTCCTGGCGGCGATGAAATTGGGGCGCAAGCCAGCGGGGACGATGGCCCATTCGCTGGTGATGGCCTTAACGGCAACCTCTGGCAGTGAGGGGCAGGCATTTAGGGCGTTCCACCACTACTTCCCCGGTGGCCCGCTACTGATTGACACCTACGATACCATTGAGGCGGCTCGTATGCTGGCCCAGCGGCTGCAAGCTGGGGAAATTGAGCTGCGGGGGGTGCGGCTGGACTCTGGCGATTTAGTCAAGCTGTCTCAGGAAGTGCGAGCCCTGCTACCGGGGGTGCCGATTTTGGCCAGTGGGGATTTGGATGAGTGGGAAATTAGCAGGTTGCTGGGTGCCGGTGCCTGCATCGACGGCTACGGATTGGGAACCAAACTGGTCACTGGAGAGCCGGTGAATGGGGTTTACAAATTGGTGGAAATCGATGGCATACCGGTGATGAAGCAGTCCAGCGGCAAGGTGAGCTATCCGGGGCGCAAGCAGATATTTCGCCGCAAAGACCGGCAGCTCACCGTGGGCGACCGGCTGAGACTGGTCACAGAAGACGCCGGTGCCGGTGAGCCACTGCTGCAGCTGGTTTTTAAACAGGGAAAACGGGTGCAGCCGCCAGAACCGCTGGAGGCGATCGCAGAGCGCACCGCTGCCTCCGTGGCCAGTCTGCCTTACGAGACTCGCCGGCTGGAGCGCCCCGCACCGCTGCCGGTGGAACTCTCTGCCGAGTTGCGGGCGCTGGCGCAACAAATGCAAAGTCACTAGCCAGCTGTCAGCTGTCCCACTGCAACCCGCTTGTGATCTGCTTTAGACATCCTTCTTTAGAACGATGCTCAAGATTGCTCTATTTGGTACGAGTGCCGATCCGCCGACGGTCGGCCATCAAAAGATTCTCAGCTGGCTGTCCCAACACTTTGACTCGGTAGCAGTCTGGGCGTCGGACAATCCCTTTAAGCCCGGGCAGACGCCGCTGGAACACCGAGAGAGAATGCTGCGGTTGCTGATTGAAGATATTTCGCCGCACCGGCACAACATCGCCCTCTACCCAGAACTGAGCAACCGCAGAACGCTGACATCGGTGCAGCGAGCCCGCCTGCGCTGGCCACAGGCGGATTTTACCCTGGTAATCGGTTCCGACTTGGTGCTACAGCTGCCCCGGTGGTATGGCGCTGAGGAGCTGTTGCGGCAAGTTAAGCTACAGATTGTGCCCCGGCGGGGATATGCCCTAGATGAAGCCGGTATTGAGAAACTCAGGCAGATGGGAACTGAAGTGCGGGTGGCGCAGCTGACTCCGCCGGCAGTCTCCTCCACAGCGTATCGTGAGAATAAAGACACGGAAGCGCTGACGCCGCCGGTTGAGGCATACATTCATCGGGAACATTTGTACGCATGTCAGGACGCGACCTAAAAAAAATGGCAGCGCCAGTAAACAAACAAGGGCCAACATCAGGTTGCCGGGGGCGACCGCAAGGTTCCCCCCTGCTAGCAGATTTCAAAGTTGGGGTTGATAGCGTCATTTTCTCAGTCGATACGGCACAAAACCGCTTGCTGGTGCTGTTGGTGATGCGGCAGGACGAACCGTTTTTGGGGCAGTGGAGTTTGCCGGGAACGCTAGTGCGTCAAGGGGAATCTCTCGAAGACGCCGCCTATCGGATTTTGGCTGAGAAAATCAGGGTGCAGAATCTGTATTTGGAGCAATTATACACCTTTGGGGGGCCGGGTCGCGACCCCAGAGAGTCTCCAGAAAGCTTCGGGGTTCGCTACCTTTCGGTGAGTTATTTCGCTCTGGTGCGGTTTGAGGAAGCGGAATTGATTGCCGGCGGTGTTGCGGGAATTGCCTGGTATCCTCTCGATAAAGTGCCGCAATTGGCTTTTGACCACAACCATATTTTGGAGTATGGCTACCGGCGTTTGCGCAACAAGCTGGAGTACAGCCCGGTTGCGTTTGATGTGCTGCCTGAGGTGTTTACTTTGAGCGACTTATATCAACTTTATACCACGGTTTTGGGGGAGAATTTTTCGGATTATTCTAATTTTCGCACTCGCCTGTTGAAGCTGGGGTTCCTGAGAGATACGGGGGTTAAGATTTCGCGGGGTGCGGGACGACCGGCTGCGCTTTACCAGTTTGATGCGGGGGCGTTTGCGCGGGTGAAGGATAAGCCTTTGGTGTTTATTTGACAGCCAATACGTCTAGAAAGATTGTGAGGGTTGGTGTGGTATAATAGAGGGGTGGGGGTGGGGATTAGGGGGTTTGTTGAACCGCCAAGACGCCAAGGACGCCAAGTAAGAGAGGAGGATGTATTATGAAGATTGGGATGGCACAATTGAATCCGATAATTGGGGATTTGGTGGGGAATGCGGAGCGGATTTTGGCTGCGGCGCGTGGGGCGGCTGAGAGGGGCTGCCGGTTGCTGCTGACGCCGGAGTTGTCTTTGTGCGGGTATCCGCCGCGAGATTTACTGTTAGCTCCGAGTTTTGTTGAGGGGATGTGGGCTGTTTTGGAGGGGCTGGCGCGGGATTTGCCTGCTTCTCTTGCGGTGTTGGTGGGTGCGGTGGATCGGAATCTGGAAGCGCACACCAATGGGGGGAAGGCGCTGTTTAATAGTATGGTTTTGCTGGAGAATGGGGCGGTGCGGCAGGTATTTCACAAGCGGCTGTTGCCGACTTATGATGTGTTTGATGAGCACCGCTATTTTGAGCCGGGGGGGAAGAGCAATTTGTTGGTTTTGGATGGGGTGCGGATTGGGGTTACTATCTGTGAAGATTTGTGGAATGATGAGGAGTTTTGGGGGAAGCGCAGCTATGCGGTTAATCCGATTGCTGATTTGGCTGAGATAGGGGTAGATTTGCTTGTCAATTTGTCGGCTTCGCCTTATACTGTTGGTAAGCAGCGGTTGCGGGAGGCGATGCTCGATCATGCGGCGGGGCGTTATGGGCTGCCGGTGATTTATGTGAATCAGGTGGGTGGAAATGACGATCTGATTTTTGATGGCTGCAGTGTGGCTTTTAATCGTGCCGGTGAGGTGGTTTGCCGTGCGGGTGCGTTTGAGACGGATTTTGCGGTGCTGGATTTTGATGAGGGAAAGGGGGATTTGCTGAAAACTGCGCCGGTGGCTCGGTTGAGTGAGAGTGCGGATGAGGAAATTTGGTCGGCGCTGGTGTTGGGGGTGCGCGATTATATGCGCAAGTGCGGTTTTTCTAAGGTGGTGCTGGGGCTGAGTGGGGGTGTGGATTCTTCGCTGGTGGCGGCGATTGCTGTTGAGGCGGTGGGGCGAGACAATGTGCTGGGTGTGCTGATGCCTTCGCCTTACAGTTCGGATCATTCGGTGACGGATGCGCTGCAGTTGGCGAAAAATCTGGGGATTCAGACTCAGGTGCTGCCTATTGGGGGGCTGATGGAGGAGTATGATAGGACTTTGGGGGATTTGTTTGCGGGCACGTCTTTTGGGCTGGCGGAGGAGAATATTCAATCGCGGATTCGCGGGAATTTGTTAATGGCGGTGTCGAATAAGTTTGGGCATTTGCTGATGTCTACCGGCAATAAGTCGGAGATGGCGGTTGGGTACTGCACGCTTTACGGGGATATGAATGGGGGTTTGGCGGCGATTGCGGATGTGCCGAAGATGCGGGTTTATTCGATTTGCCGGTGGCTGAATGAACGGTGGAAGGGTGAGGGAGAAGTTATTCCGGAAAGTGTGCTGGTGAAGGCTCCTAGCGCTGAGCTGAAACCGGGGCAATTCGACCAGGATTCGCTGCCGCCTTATGAGGTTTTGGATGATATTTTGGCTCGGCTGATTCACCATCGGGAATCGCCGGGGCAAATTGTGGCTGCTGGGCACGATGCGGCGGTGGTTGAGCGGGTGGTGAAGTTGGTGACTCGTGCGGAGTTTAAGCGCCGGCAAGCGCCGCCTGGGTTGAAGGTGACAGATCGGGCTTTTGGTACGGGTTGGCGGATGCCAATTGCGAGCCGGCGGAGTCACCCGAGTTTGAAGGTT
>CAZJNL010000365.1:0-5655 GCA_964546515.1 uncultured Oscillatoria sp. | reverse complement strand
GGCCAGCAGCGTCTTGCCCGTGCCCGGAGGCCCAACCAGCAGCACCCCCTTGGGAATCTTCGCACCCACAGCAGTGAACCGGTCAGCGTTCTTCAGGAAGTCCACCACCTCGCTCAGTTCCAGCTTCGCTTGGTCAATGCCGGCCACATCCCCAAACGTCACTTGCGTGTTCGGCTCCATTTGCACTCTGGCCTTAGATTTGCCAAAGTTCATCGCCTGAGAGCCCGGACCCGCTTGGGCGCGGCGCAGCAAGAAGAACAAGCCCACCAGCAGCAGGATGGGGAAGAACAGGCTGCTGAGCGCCTTCAGCCAAAAGCCTTCATCGCTCGTCGGCACCACTTCAATATTGACCCTGTTCTCCGTCAGGATATTGATCAGGTCGGGGTCGTTGGGAGGCAGGTTGACCATCACCTTGTTGCCGTCAGAAGCCGTCACCAAGGCTCGCGTCCGGTCAGCGCTTATACTTACTTTCTCTACTTTTTTGCCTGCAACTTCCTGCATAAACTGACTGTATCGCCAGCTCTCTCTGCTCTGGGGCTGTTTTTCAAAAAAAGCGGTAAATAGCGCAATGACAACTATCGCCAGCAGTGCGTACAGTCCCGCATTTCTCCACCGTTTATTCACCGGTACCGATCCTCCTAAAGGGTTTATCTTTTGACGGGGACACTCACTTTCGTCTTTATGTTAACTAATATTAACGTATTTTCAGCTCAATGTAGCAACCTCGCCCCCAACTCAATTGGCAAAAAGCTGCCAAGTCCCTCCCCGTCTGGATTTGAGATCGTAAAACCCACCTTCACAGAGGCAGGGTGCGTTCCGCGTCACCCAAGGACTACCTCAGTGGGGTGCTCTCTTGACGGAACGCACCCTACTGCGGCTTCAAGGCGCTCCTTCACGGAGGCGGTTCATTTTTCTTTCCCCTACTGCACAACCCGCCAAATCGGCAAATTTGCCGGCCTGACTGCTTGACAAAAACCCTTGCGTGTGGTATTATACACTGCGCTCTGGGACATTGGGGGGTGGGGTGCCGTACTCTCCCTACTTCAAGGCGCTCCTTGACGGGGGCGGTTCACTTTCCCCTACTGCGGAACCCGCCAAATCTTCACAGTCGAATCCCCACTCCCACTTGCCAGCTTTTTGCCATCCGGACTGAACGCCACCGATTCAACCCACCTCGAATGCCCCGCAACAGTCTCAATCAGCTCGCCGGTGCGTGCGTTCCACAGAGAGATCCTGCCGGCCAAACCGGCACCGGCAATCGTCTGCCCATCCGGACTGAACGCCACCGCATACACCGTCCCCGAATGCCCCGACAAAGTATTCTTAGCGTAGCACCGCTTTGATGGCGTACAGCCAGCTCCGAGATCCCACAGCTTAATCGTGTTGTCCGCACTCCCAGAAGCGAGCACTCGCCCATCCGGGCTGAACGCCACCGAATACACCATCCCCGCATGCCCGGACAGAGTGGCCAGCAGTTCTCCCGTGATCCGATTCCACAGCTTCACCGTCGTGTCCTCACTGGCACTGGCGAGAATCTGCCCGTCCGGACTGAAGGCCACGGAGCGAACCGCACCGGAATGCCCGTACAGAGTAGCCAGCATAGCGCCGGTGCCGGCATCCCACAGTTTCACCGTCGTGTCCTCACTGCCACTGGCGATCGCCAGCCCGTCCGGGCTAATCGCCACAGACGAAACCCCATCTATATTTTTAGCCAGGGTGCGCAGCTGCTCGCCGGTGGCCAGACTCCAAATTTTGACAGTCCCGCCATAACTGTTACTCCCACTCACCAGCGTCTTGCCATCCGGGCTAATCGCCACAGACGAAACCAATTCTTCCGCCTTTGAATCCTGATGCAGGGTGCGGAGCAGTTCGCCGGTGCCCAGATCCCAAATCTTGACAGTGGCGTCAAAACTGCCCGAAGCCAGCGTCCGGCCATCGGGGCTGATGGCCACAGAGCGCACATCCAGGGAATGCCCCGTCAGTGTCGTTGCCAGCGCTATCTTTTCCAGCGAGTTGCCTTTGCTCCGCTCGGGAGTCCGTTCCCGGCTGTAGGCAGCAATCAGCGGACGGGAGGGGCTGTCTGACTCACCGGCAGCAAATGGCTCATTCACGGAAGCCACCGGCAGCGGCATCGAGTCGGCCATAGACTCTCCGAGCGCCCCCGTGCGAGAGGTCAAATACCCGTAAAACAAAGCTTGTCCGAATCCCAAACCGCCCACCAGCACCACCGCACCGCCCACCAGCCATTTTTCGCTCAACTTCGGCAGGTGGTCAAACCCCAACCAGCCCCCACTTTTCCCTGCTGACTGCAGGCTGGCACTCAGGTCAATTTCTGCCAGCTGTTGCAGCATCACCTCCGTACTGGGCGGTCTTGCCCCGGGCTTGCGGGCCATCAAGCCATCGATAAAATCTGCCAGCTGCTTGCTCACCTGCGGCGCGGAACCGCGCCAGCGCAACTCATCCGTCGCCGTATCGTAAAAATCCAGGGGGTACTTGCCGGTCAGCAAATGCACGAAGGTGCGCCCCAAGGCGAAGAAATCCGATTGCGGTACGGGATAGCCACTGTCTTGCTCGGGTGGCGTGTAGCCTTTGGACGCAATCACAGTGCCTTTTTGCCCCACCCCCATTTTTGCCAAATAGGTGCCGGTCACTTCCCTAGCGCTGCCAAAGTCAATCAGCACCAGTTGACCGTTTGACCGCAGCATGATATTCGCCGGCTTGATATCGCGGTGGAAATACTGCTGCTGGTGGACTCTGTGCAAAATCACCGCCAGCTGGCGCAACCACTCCAGCGCTTGCTCAGATGAGATCGGTTTGTTGCTGCGACTGTACAGCCACTCCTCCAAGTTTGGGCCATCAATTTTCTCCATCACCAAGCAGTGCAGCGGCGCGGCTCCCGGTTTTGGCACAAAGGTAAAGTATCCGTCAGGCTCCACTTTGGGAATTCCTGGATGGCGAAGCTGGCTCAACACCTCCGCTTCTTTCTGAAACAGCGCCACCGCTTTGGGCTCGCTCAGCAGCAGAACCTTTAGCACTTTCTGCTGGCCTGAGTCCTCGACTACATAAGTTTTGGCAAACCCGCCTTCTCCAAGCAAACGAATCACCCGATACCGCCCTTGCAGCACCAGCTGTGCGCCGCAGTGCCGGCAAATGCGATTCGTCGCGTGTAACGGGTCAGCTTGTTTCGGGCAGTTCGGATTAATGCAGTAGCTCATTGCTGGCTGCGAGATAAATATATCCTCAATATAAGATGCGCGGACGATGCGGGCAGGTGGCGAGCTTGTCTTTTTGGCACAGTGGCAGATTCCGCTTTTCCTGGCGGCATGTTCTAGCACTGCCAACTTCTAGCCGGCATTCCCATTAGGTCATTTATTCTTTCACCGGCTGCTGCTGGCATCGGGAGGTTGGCAATGGTGCTAATCTGACCGCCTTGCAGTTTATAAGATATACATGACAAAAAGTCAACAGTACAGTCGCCTGTTTTCGGTTGAGGGCTTTTATTCCTATCTTCTATGCCATTTGACTTTCTGCCCATCGCCCACAACAGCGATCTTACAGAGCAATCTCACAAAGCCGGTCTGCTTGTCCCCACTGTGCCACAACGAGACATCTTTCCTCCCGCACCCCCTCTCACCCCTGCTAGCATCCCACTTTTGATCAATCCGGAATCGAAGTAAAACGCGCCTTTGCGCTCTGCACTCCTCCCTTGCAGGCGGACGCAAGTTTGTACAGCCCGCATCCAGAGCCGGTATCCGAGGCCCAAGTGGGACGCACCCCACCCCTGCCAGCCGGTTTCTCCCTTTGGGCAACACAACCAACCGTGTTTGAATAACCGGCAAGCCTGTTAACTAGCCCCGATTCGGGCCGGGGCGGGATTCTATTTATTCATAAAGGCTAATCAACCGGATTTTTGTCGCAGGCATCAACCCGTCGCCTTCTCCTTAATATTATAACTGAGTGGGGCGACAAAATTCAACAGAAAATGCTCGTCCTGTTTGCAGTAGGGGCGGGTTTATAAATTTCCGTTGCTTCCCAAAGACATCCCTGAGCAACCCCCCCCTACTCCAAACCAGCAACCAGACAGTGCATCAACCTTTTTGGCTATCGCTGCTCATTTCAAGCGCAGTTTTAGGGATGGCATCAGGCATCTGCGCCGCCCACTCGACTGGAATGCCGGCAGACACTGTCGAAGTGCCGGCACAAATTACTGAGCTGGGATATGCCGGTGCGAGCGAGCAAATAACATCAGTTTCCCAGCTGTCTGACGTACAGCCGGCAGACTGGCATTTCAGGCTTGCATAATTTAGTAGGGGCGGGTTTATAAATTTCCGTTGCTTCCCAAAGACATCCCTCGTGAACCCGCCCCTACTACGCCCGCAGGGCGGCTATCCAGACGGCAACTATCGGGGAAATCGCGCCCCGATCCGGTATGAATTCGCCGCCGGTTTAAACTCCTGTCTGGAAACAATCCTCCACCTGATTGGCCAAACTGACAATTCCAATTTTATCACAAAGATTTAGCAACCCTGAACCGGCTGGCAGAAGAGTTTCTGGCAACTATCGGCACTGCGCAGTCGCGCCGATACCTTAGAATATCGCACAACTGAACTGCAAGCAAATCAGTTCTCCACTCCCGCCAAGCTGAGCGGGTAAATAATCTTCGCAGCCAGCGATGCAGTGGGAGGATACCCGCAGGCAGTCCCCGCTTTTCAACAGCGGATTATGCTCAATCTAGACGCCAGCTTCACCGGCATTGACCGCCTGATAACTCGCCTGCAAATCTGGAACGTCAGCCGATTTCCCTGTGTTGGAGATATCCCCAATTAAGGGCGACTGGCTTTTGATACTGGCACCGAGAATCAGGTTGAGTTGAGTGACTTAATCTACCGCTTTCCGCAGGGCGAAAGAGCTACAGCAAACATTATAGCAAATGGCGGCAAGTCACGAGAAGTATGCCCGGTTCATTCCTGCGATCGTGCCTGTCTCAATTCTAGGAGTGGCAGTTTGGCATCCCGCTTGAGATTTCAGAAGCCTGACGGAAGTCCTCGCCCCGAAGAACGGAAATTCCTACGGCGTGGAAGCCTCCTTCGCACTAAGCCCCCGGTTTGCCATTGGCGGTTGGGCCGGCTACACTGCCGGTCGCGTCACCGGCTTTGGCGACGGTGAGGTGTGGAACTGGGCGCTCACTCTGGCTTTCCCCGACTTGGGCAAAAAAGGAAACCTCGGCGGTATTATTGTGGGGATGGAGCCCAAGTTAACCGGGGGTGACAACGGCTGCGATCCCGACACCTGCTTGCATATTGAAGCCTTCTACCGGGAGCAGCTGACGGATAATATCTCCATCCCCCCTGGCGTCATCTGGCTGACAGCCCCCGGGCACAGCGACACCAACAGCGATCTTGTCATCGGCACTGTCAGAACTACTTTCAAATTCTAGCACGGCGGTCAATATAGCAGTTCTAAATGATTTGTGAAATTCTAGCGCGTCTAAATGATTCGCGCCACCTCCGTGGGTAGGGGCAGCCACGGGGGGACTGCCCCTACAGGAATTTTCCAAATGATTTAGACGCGCTATATCTCTCTTTTCTTTCCTTGGCGCTCTTGGCTTCTTGGCGGTTTATTTTAAAAAATAATTTTTACAACTCAATTAGAACC
>CAZJNL010000364.1:0-5667 GCA_964546515.1 uncultured Oscillatoria sp. | reverse complement strand
TCTCAAAGCGGAACGCACCCTACCTCTGGCGTTGCACAATTGCCGGACGATCGTGTCATCAGGGGCAGGCCACAGGGAGACTGCCCTTTAGCGGAAGGCGCAGCGGCTGCTATAGCAGTTAGCGGCGCGTAAGCGCATCGTCGGTTCCGGGCAACCGGGCAAGAGAAAAGCGCGTACAGCTGTAGGGTGCGTTCCGCTTATCCGGGGGGATTTCCGAATCAATACTCTCAAAGCGGAACGCACCCTACCTCTGGCGTTGCACAATTGCCGGACGATCGTGCCATCAGGGGCAGGCCACAGGGAGACTGCCCGTTAGCGGAACGCGCAGCGGCTGCCTTAGCAGCTAGCGGCGCGTAAGCGCATCGTCGGTTCCGGGCAACCACAGGGGGATTGCGCGTACAGCTGTAGGGTGCGTTCCGCTTATCCGGGGGGATTTCAGAATCAATACTCTCAAAGCGGAACGCACCCTACCTCTGGCGTTGCACTACAAAGGGGGGGAAGAAGTTAGCCCCCCTGTTTAAGGGGGGTTGGGGGGATCGAAGCCTAGTTCACGCAAGTGAAAACTGCTATATATCATTGAACTATGGGGCAACGACTACCGCTCCCACAGAGGCGAAATATGCTAAAACCCACCCGCTCCCCACAAATACGCTACGGCATCCCTGTATTGGCTGTTGGGCTAATACTGCTGTTGAGGCTGCTACTCACGCCGCTGGTTGGGGACGCAAGCCCTTTCCTGCTGTTTACTGTTGCCGTGATGGTGAGCGCCTGGTATGGCGGTCTGTTCCCGGGGATTCAAGCCACTCTCCTCAGCGCTATAGTTATCATCTACTTTTTCTTATATCCTAACAATACGCTGGCTGTCAGCAATCTGGCAGACGGGGTGCTGCTGGTCTTATTCATACTAATCGGGCTGACGATCAGTTGGCTGACTGACAAGCTGCACTTGGCTACAAAGCAAGCTGAGTTCAACCTGCGCAAAGCCCAAAGACAGCAGGAAGAGTTGCGCGAAAGCGAAGAGCGCTTCCGCTTGTTAGTGGAGGGGGTTAAGGACTACGCGATTTTCATGCTAGACCCCTCAGGACACATTGTCAGTTGGAACGCGGGGGCAGAAAACGTTACGGGCTATCGGGAACAGGAGGTTATCGGGCGGCATTATTCCTGCTTTTTTACCGCTGAAGATATTGAGTTTTGCAAGCAGGAACAAGAACTGAAAATAGCAGCATAAACAGGCCGTTTTGCAGAAGAAGGGTGGCGCGTGCGCCAAGACGGAGCGCAGTTTTGGGCTAATGTCACGATTGCAGCACTGCTCGATGAAACCGGCAATCGGCTCGGCTTCTCGAAAGTGATGCGCGACATCACTGCTCGCAAGCTGGCAGAAGACAGACTCAAGCGGATTGAGTGGCTCCTCACGAAGAAACACCCGCAAGTTTTCGCTCCATACCAGCAGCCTTACGGCGACCTAACCGAACTCAATACGAACCGCACGATCTTAGATGCTGTCGGGGCGGAAGTTCTCAACGATATTGCCGGTGACTACCTCGATTTGCTGCAAAGTTCGTCCGCCGTTTACGAGCAAAATGGCGATTATGCGATGGGCATTTTTAGTTCCGGATGGTGCCGGTTTATGGACAGCGCCTCTCGCCGGATCTGCAAGACTGATGATAACAAAGAAGCCCTAGCCTGCGGCAAGTGGCACTGTCACGAATCGTGCTGGAATCAAGCCTCGAAGCCTTCTATAGAAACGGGAGAGTCGGTGGATATAGAATGTGCGGGCGGCATCCGGCTGTATGCCGTGCCGATTTATGCTGGAGAAGAAATCGTCGGCAGCATTAACTTTGGCTATGGCGCTCCGCCTAAAGATCCTGAGAAACTCAAAGAACTTGCAGATCGCTACGGCGTCAGTGTCGAGGAACTTCACAAACAAGCCAGCTCCTACGAGACCCGACCGGCTTATATTCTCGAAATGGCTAAGAGGCGCTTACAGACTTCAGCCAAGCTGATTGGCGAAATCGTCAAGCGCAAGCGAGCCGAAGAGCAAATCCGGCAACTGAACGATAACCTGGAACTCCTAGTCAAAAAGCGCACGGCACAGCTGGAAGAAGCCAACCAGGAACTAGAAGCGTTTTCCTATTCTGTTTCCCACGACTTGCGAGCGCCGATTCGCCACACGATCTGCTTCGCGGAGTTGCTGCAAAAAAGGGCTGCTGCCAGTCTCGATGAAACCGATCAGCGCTATCTGAAGACTATCATGGAAACCGCCAAACACGCCGGCAATCTCGTTGACGATTTGCTAGCTTTTTCTCGGATGAGTCGCACCGAAATGCGCCTGATTGACGTCAAGATGAACCCGCTCCTTCAAGAAGTGTTGCGCGAGCTACAGCCGGAAACAGAAGGGCGCAATATCGTTTGGAAAATTGAGGAATTGCCCGGAGTGCGGGGGGACGCTTCCATGTTGCGGCTTGTCCTGCGGAATCTGCTGTCTAATGCTGTCAAGTACACGCGGACGCGCGACCGAGCCGAGATTGAAATCGGCAGCAGCGAAACTGAGCGGGAGGTTGTATTTTTTGTCTGCGATAATGGAGTGGGATTTGATATGAAATACGCCGACAAACTCTTTGGGGTGTTTCAGCGCCTGCACAGCGCTTCTGAGTTCGAGGGGACTGGGATCGGGCTGGCCAATGTCCGGCGGATTGTCCACCGTCACGGGGGTCGAACTTGGGCGTCAGGTGCCTCCGACATGGGAGCTACCTTCTACTTTTCACTGCCAAAGCTCCTAGAATAGGGGGATAATGATGGAGGGATTAATGCGAATTCTTCTGGTTGAGGACAGTCCTTACGACGTCGAGTTAACCCTGGTGGCGCTGGCTGAAAGCAATCTCGCCAACGAAGTTGTGGTGGCCAGCGACGGGGAGGAAGCCCTGGATTATCTTTACCGGCGCGGCATGTACAGACTGCGGGCGTTCGGCAACCCCGCTGTGGTGCTGCTCGACTTGAAGATGCCCAAAGTAGATGGGCTGGAAGTCCTGGCCCAGATTAAGTCTGACCCAGCACTGAAAACAATTCCCGCAGTGATGCTCACTTCTTCCCGCGAGGAGCAAGACCTGATAAAGAGCTATAATTTAGGTGTGAACGCTTATGTGGTCAAGCCGGTAGATTTCCAAGAGTTTATGCAGGCGCTCAAGGAGCTGGGGCTGTTCTGGGCTGTCATCAATCAGCCGCCCCCGGGCAGCGTGCCTTCCCGCAGGAGATGAGTTACAGTTCGCAGGGATCTCTTAAGCGCTCCCCACACCCTCTGCCGCAGAGCGGCTTAATTAGAGGCAATTAAACGGAATTTTTGTTCAACCTATAATTTCCGTTTAAGAACTTGGCATTTGCGCCAAGGCGGCCAGCCCCAAAGTTCCCTTAATATAAAGATTTAATAAAAGCCAAACGACCGGCACCCCCCAATATATTGTAAATCATATAAACGGATACGATCCCAAGGCCAAAGTGTTATGAAAGCCCTGCGAATTCTCCTTCTGGAAGACAGCCTGCTAGATGCGGAACTGATCGGCGCGAACCTGACGGATGGGGGAATTGACTGCGAGCTGTTTCAGGTAGAGACGCGCAGCGATTTCTTGGCGGCACTGGCAAAAGACGACTTTGACTTAATTCTCTCAGACTATTCACTGCCAAATTTCGATGGCATCTCCGCTTTGGAGATCGCGCGGCGAGTCTGTCCGGAGGTGCCGTTCATTTTCGTATCCGGCGCTTTGGGTGAGGAGCTAGCGATTGAAACCCTGAAACGAGGCGCTACGGACTATGTGCTGAAGTACCGGCTGGAGCGACTTGTGCCCTCGGTGATGCGGGCGCTGCGGGAAGCCAAGGAGCGAGCGGAGCGCAAAGCCGCTCAGGAGGCGCTTAAAGAGAGCGAAGAGCGATACCGGCAGCTTGTGGAATTATCGCCGGATACAATTTTTGTTCAAAGCCAGGGCGAAATTATTTTTATCAACAGCGCCGGAGTCAAACTTTTCGGTGCCGCCTACCCCGAACAGCTGATTGGAAAACCGGTACTCGATCTGTTCGACGCAGATTATCAGGAAATCGTCAAAGAGCGCATTCGACAGCTCCTGGAAGAAAGAAAACAAGCGCCACTCTTGGAAGAAAAGATTCTCCGGCTTGACGGGACAGTTGCGGATGTGGAGGTAACGGCGTCTCCCTTCACCCATCAAGGCAAACCGGCAGTTGTGGTGGTTATGCGGGATATCAGCGAGCGCAAGCGGGCGTCCGAAGAGCGCGACAGGTTGCTAAAGCGGGAGCGGGCGGCTGGCGCTGAAGCGGAGGCGGCTAGCCGGCTCAAAGACGAATTCCTTTCCACACTTTCCCACGAGCTGCCTCAGCCGCTGAGCGCCATACTGGGTTGGGCTGAGCTGCTGCGCAACTTGAAGTTTGACGAGGCGACGGTTTCTCACGCCCTGGATACGATCGTGCGCAACACCAAGTCGCTGGTGAAACTGATTGAGGAGATTCTGGACGTCTCGCGGATTATTAATGGCAAGCTCAACCTCAATATGGCCTTGGTTAACCTGGCACCAACCATAGAAGCAGCCATTGACAGCCTGCGCCCAGCGGCTGAGGCTAAGAACATTCGGCTTAATGCGGTGCTCGACAGGACAGTAAGGCCGGTTTTAGGCGATCGCGACCGCTTGCAGCAAGTTATTTGGAATCTGCTGTCCAACGCCATCAAGTTCACACCTAAGGGGGGGCGAGTGGAGGTGACGCTGCACTCCGCTGACTCATGTGCTGAGATTAAGGTAACAGACACCGGCGAGGGAATCAGCCCTGACTTTCTCCCCCACGTTTTTGAGCGCTTCCGCCAAGCCGACAGCACGACTACCAGATCCTACGGCGGGCTGGGACTGGGGCTGGCCCTGGTGCGGCGCCTGGTGGAGCTGCACGGCGGAACCGTCCGTGCGGACAGTGCCGGTGCGGAACAGGGGGCAACGTTTACCGTCAGGCTGCCCCTTCACAGAAGCGGGGGAGACAGGGAGAGAGGCAGAGGGGGAGAAAAGGAGAATTCCTCCCCTTGCGCCCTGGCGCCGTCACCCTCTAACCCGCTTGCCGGCTTGCGGGTGCTGCTAGTGGAGGATGATGTTGATACCTCGGAGCTGATCGCTACAGTGCTCGAAGGGCACGACGCTAAGGTGACAGCTGTTGCCTCAGTCACGGAAGCGCTGGCGGAAATCGTAGGCGCTTTGCGCCGTGCGCTTTTAGCGCAACGTTCAAAACCCGACGTGCTGGTGAGCGATATTGGCATGCCGGGAGAGGACGGTTACACCTTGATTCGCAAGGTGAGGGCGATGGAAGCTGCCCTGGGGTGGCGAATTCCCGCTGCCGCGCTCACGGCTTATGCCAAGGCATAAGATCGCACCCGGGCTCTTTCTGCCGGCTTTGAGATCCACATCTGCAAGCCGGTGGAGCAGGCGCATCTGGCGGCGGCGGTTGCTTCCCTGGCGGGACGCTGGGAAAATCTCTAATATCGGGCATTAAGCATGGGGCATGGGGCATTGGGCACAGGGCATTGGCTTTCCCCTAACACCTAACCCCTAACACCTAACCACTAACACCTACGACATTCGGTCAATCGTGCGGTACTGAATCGCTTCCGCAACGTGCTGGGGAAGC
>CAZJNL010000363.1:0-5669 GCA_964546515.1 uncultured Oscillatoria sp. | reverse complement strand
CTGGCTTTGGGAACTTGTCCCACCCAGGTACTCTTTCAGCTTGTCTCGCAGCTGCCTTGCGTTGGAGTTGGGAGCGATTTCCAGGGCTTTTTCATAGGCTGCGAGCGCTTCTGGGAACTTGTTCCAGTATGTGAGCACCAAACCTTTGCCATACCAAGCTTGATAAAAATTAGGCTTGATTTCCAGCGCTTTGTCATAGGAACCATAGGCGAGCGCTAATTGTCCCAACCTCCACATTTTATTGGCTTGGTTAGCCCAGACTAAGGCATTTTTTTCATTGGCATCTGGAAAATCCAAGCTTTCATAATATTCCTTCCCAATTTCTTCCAGCGATACGGAAGTAGGAGGAGAAGTTTCTACGTTCCAGCTTGCCTTAATTCCCGCCTGCGGTGCTAGACTTAAAAAAGTGCGGACAGGAATAGCGGCACTAAATCCAATCGGCAGCCGAACCTTCTTCCCCCCAGACTGTTCGTCTTCCACTCGCTCTCCCTCATTCTGTCCGTGAACACCAATCACTCGCCCACTGGTATCTAAGACCGGCCCGCCGCTCATCCCCCCATAAGTGATGCTGGTATAAAGCAGGTCGTAACCCATAGAAGCTTCAAATATCTTTAGCAAAGGTACGATTTCCTTGGGGAGAACTTTCCCAATGTTGAAATGGCGCTTGCGCTGGGTATCGCCGCTTAATTTAGGAGCGGGCCATCCCGATGCAAAAAGAAACTCCTCTCCTGTCAACTCGTAATTGCCCAGTGTTGCGACTTTGTAATTTTTGTCGCTGGTGAATTGAAAAACCGCCAAGTCCACACCAGGTATTTTTTTGACTGTACTGAAATTTATCGGATATTCTTCGCCGTCATGGGGAACAGCCCTCAGTTGATTGCGAGGCTGCAAACATTGGTCATTTTGGTCTTTACACACCACATGATTGGCTGTGAGGACGGAGTAAGTGTTCCCCTCTCTTGCAATAATTGAACCCGAACCGTTCGCCTCATTGCCGTCAGCCAATTTCTCAGGAATTAGAACGGTAATTTCTTTGGCAATTTCCTTGACATCATCCGGATTAAATGCTGCAGCCACTTGAGGCTGCACTATCACGATTGCCGCTCCGATGAGCGCTGCCGGCAGTCCATAATAAAATCTCATTATCTACTCCTCTAATAAACTGAACGCTGTATTCATCAACCCCCGGCGCTGTACAGGTAACAAAGCTTTCCTTTGCTACTGAAAAAGCATTGCCCTTTCAGCAGCCTAGGGATAAAATATCAAGGTCGGCGTCTTCAACAATATAATATTCTAACAGAGATTCTCAAAATTAGAGGAGTTGTACCTTTAATTTTGACCGAGTTTCCTCACCGGCACCGGCTCTTTTGCGAGGGGGGAATTTCCTCTCGCCCGGTTAAAACAGCGAGTTGCTATTGCGAGGGCTGTGAGTCGGGCGGTGAGGGAGGCACATCGGGCCCTCGTGTGGCACCGGCCTGTTGGGGGCTGGGGAAAGGCCCCTAGGGCCAGCCCGACCGCCGCCAGAATTGCTGTCTGTTACCGCCGTTTCACAGTATTATTCAGTGTGGTAACAGGGATGTGCGAAAAAACAAATCTTCTCCTCTTTAATTCTAACTTTCCCAAAAAGTGCCGGTTAAAAGTTGCCAGCGGTTTTTAGTAAAGTTTTGTTACTATTATGAGTGCAATCCCGCAGGGAAAGCCTGGTAGAAAGACGCCTGACGATCAGCGATTTCAGCTCCAAAGTAGGGTGCCTCAGCAATGGGCGCTCGCCAACCTCACCCCGACAGGCCATCGCATTAGCAGCCTACAACTGGACAATGCCGGACATGGCTTGACAGCAGGTCTGTAACAGCGATCGCTCTGGGAAGTGATTTTTATCACTGACAGCGACCTGCATTGGAAGATAAGACGTGAGAAGACCCGATCTTCACCGGCGGCGGGTTGCCATTCTCTATCTGAGTTGGGCAGTGGGCGATGGGGCATTGGGCATTGGGGGATGCTAATCCGTCTTGCCTGTCTCCTAATTGCCGTTAATCAACCCGACATGATATAAGACGTGAAAAGACCCGATATTCACCGGCGGCGGGTTGCCATTCTCCAGGCTGCATCTGAGGTAAAAAGACGGCGCGTTCAGGACTTCGCCGAATAGCCAGCTGACCAAACGCCCTTCTCCTCGGGCAAAACGCCGGAACCGGTGCTCAGACTTGTGACGGTACGGACTGCAGGAGTGTTTGAGTTAAGTCCCCACTTGGGGAAAATTACCCCTGTCAAGGGCAAATATGTCAGCCAATTCACCGGCAGGACAGCACAAATGGGCCGTTTAGTCGATTACAGATCCGTAAATGAGCATTCGATGCCCGCCAACTGAAGCAGGCACGGCGGTCAACGGGGAAAATGGCTATATTTATGCCAAGGAACCCGGGCTCGGTGATGGAAGTTGCAGTTTTGCTGCCCGGGCTGCTGTAATATTTCAGGCCAAACGTCGCCCGCAAGGAAGGCACCCCCTCGCCCGCGTCTGGGCCACTGGGGGCAGCCTAGATAATATCCGTTTAATTAGTTAATACAATAAATAGTAATGTACAGGTAAAGAGGGGGTTTCAAAAAAATGAATCAAACGGAATTTAGATAAAATAGGAGAGAGTCTCCAGACAGAGGAACTGAAACCAGACAGTACGGGCGCTCAATCGAGGCACAGCCCTGGAAAAATGGCACCGATAGCAAGAGGCGGGAAAATCTTATGAAAAAGCTGTTGAATTCAAGCCGGAAGGTCTGCCAATCTGGAATAATCTCGGCAATGGGATGGCTTTTGGGGTGCGGGCACTCTCAAGCGGGCTGCTATCGGGCGCTCTCGTGGCTGAGGTGCGTCACAAACCAAGCGGGGTGCCGGTATGACGAAACGATGTCCCGCTGGGACAGGCGTCCGCCCGCTCGTCCCGGTGTTTGGTATAAGAAGGCTTGCGGTACGCCCGCTCATGTGGAGCTGGCCATTGAAACCTGCAACGCCCGATCGGCATAGGTGCTGCCGAATATCGGGATCTAGCCAAAACTGACTGAGATTTTGATGTGATTCGAGAAAATTAGCTTTTCAATTAATTGAGGCACAGGTCAAAGTTCTATGAAGATAAAGAATCAAGTTGCCTTCGCACTCTCAACCCTGCTGCTGTCGGTGGGGGCTTTTGCAGTGCAAGCGCAGTCTAATGCGGCAACCACCCGTCCCGCTGAAGCGACTTCGCTCGCTCCCTCTCCCAACCCACCCCTGTCGCAGCCGGAACGGCGGGAACTGCAACAGCGACGAGAAAACGACCGGATTCGAGATCAAGTGCAAAAGGAAGTGAACCGCTCTTTTGGCTTCACGACTGGCCTTTTGAACACTCTGCTGTTTCTTCTGATCCTGTTTCCGATAGCAGGAATTATCAGCCTTTGGCTGTTGCGGCGGAGTTTGGCCACTCAGATCAAGAGTGAGGTGAAACAAGAACTCGTCCCCGAGTTGAAATCAGAGATCCAGAAGGTAATCGGGCCGGAATTGTCAAGCGCGGACGGGACTAAGGGGCCACAGCCAAACATGTCAGGGGAAAATATCGCCCAATTAAAAGAGCTGATCTCGATGGCTATGGCCACTCAAAATGTCATTTCAGAGGCTCGCCACACCCTGGAAGAGTCCCTGAACGCTCAAACTCAAACAGGTCCCCTGTTGAAAAATGTTTTTGAGCGATACTCCCAGCAAGGAAACGAGCTTTTCCTGGAAGGGCGTTATGAGGATGCGATTGAGTTTTATAACAAAGCGATTCAATCCAATTCTGAAGACTATAAGTCTTGGTGTGCCAAAGGGGTTGTTCTCACAAAACTGCGGCGCTTTGACGAAGCAATCGCGGCTTTTAATCAAGCCATTATCGTTAATTCGGACTACGCTGACGCTTGGTATGAAAAGGCTCGCTGCTACGCAGTGCTAGGCAATATTGAGTCGGCGGTAGAAAACCTGAAAATGGCCATCAAAATCAGTCCTGATAAAAGAGAAATGGCCAAAAACACCTCTGATTTTGAGGCGATTCAGGACAATGAGTGGTTTCAAGAGCTGATGGCTGAATCGGCGAAATGACCGAGGCGGTTTAGGTGCCGGCAAGTCAGGTAAAAGGCAGGCATGCCAAAGCAGAGATTTTTCTGGCATGCCTTTTATTTTTCAACTACTTTGACGCTCTAGCTCCCCACAGCCGAGTTCTGCCAGCGCCGCCTGAAGGGATGATGTGAAACTTTTAACCTGTTCGAGAGTGACCTCCGCTTCACCGCCAACAAAGATGCTGCATCCTTCTTCATGGCTCCTCCCTAAATTGACCATAAAGCTCATGCCAAACTCTCCGTCGCTTGGCGAGCGCACCTCTCCAGAGGAAGCCTGCACCTGAAAGCCAAAACCATAGGTTAAAAAAGTAGGCGATTCGCTGTTGGAGTCTTGTTCTAAACGGGCTATGTGTTCCTCAAAATACGTGACAAGAGTCTGCAAATCCTTAGTCAAAGGCGGGTACAGACTTCACAGAAAAACTGCCCAAACGTGGGTCAAGCGTGAACTCTACAACCACATCAACAGAAGCTTTAGGCCGGCCCACACTTGTCAGCACGAACAGCACTCGATCTCCATCAGTTTCAAGACAGCATTTTATTAGCATTCCTTTGTCCTATAACTTTTTGCTTAGCTGGCAATTTGGTAAACATTCAATTCTTATAAATTTCCATCGAATCCGTAGTTTATCCCAAGGCAAGCGCAGTTGTTCTGGCTTAAGCTCCCGGAGCGCCGTAACAATTCCTTCCTCCCCCTCAATGACGATATTATACCTTCGCGTTCTTCCCCTTGTCCGCTGGATGTACACTGTAGATCCATCCCTTTGTGTGGTAGTCGCGGGTACAGTTGTCAATGATATCGTCCGCGCTTGTCGAATGGCTCTTTAAAGCCGTGACGCAGATACCCTGGCTCTAGATACTGCGACAAACTTTCGTCCGCCTGCGCGGACTGTGTAGAACGCACGTTTTTTTTACGAAAAAGGGCGCGGCGCAGCCGCACCCCTACCCCTTGTGGGGGGATCATTTTGCCGGCACTACAAGAGAGCTCACAAATACTTCTGCAACAGCAAAGCCAACTTTTCCTTGGTCGCCGCCGGCACTTTATCTAAGGGTGTGAGAATCGCATACTTGAGCGCCGAATGGGCGTCCGAAGCCGGTGGGTTCTCATTCAGACGCCGCACCGTCTCCTGAATCACCTTTTGAGCGCTGACCGCATTGCGCTGCAGGTTGGCCACCACCATATCCACAGTCACGCTGTCATGTTCTGGGTGCCAGCAGTCGTAATCCGTCACCAAAGCTAAGGTGGCATAAGCAATTTCCGCCTCCCGGGCTAGCTTTGCCTCCGGCAAATTCGTCATGCCAATCACCGACGCGCCCCAGCTGCGATAAAGATTCGACTCCGCCTTAGTGGAAAATGCCGGTCCTTCCATGCAGACATAGGTGCCGCCTCGGTGCAGGGTGACGTCTGGCAACTGCAAACTCTGCACCGCCTCCGCCAGTATGCCAGCCAGCCGGTGGCACACTGGGTCGCCAAAAGCAATGTGAGCCACAATCCCATCCCCGAAAAAGGTGGAAACCCGATTTTTGGTGCGGTCAATAAACTGATCGGGCACCACCAT
>CAZJNL010000362.1:0-5675 GCA_964546515.1 uncultured Oscillatoria sp. | reverse complement strand
CGCGCTGCTCTGGCTGAATACCCTGTTTCTGATGTGCGTGGCATCTATCCCCTTTCCCACAGCACTGCTGGGCGAGTACCCCGACCAACAAATCTCGGTGCTGGCTTATGCCGGCGTGCTGACTCTAACCGGCATAGTGTTAGACTTGATTTGGTGGTACGCGACAACTCACAGTCTGGTAAATGAGGGGACAGATAAAGAGTTCATTACTTTCGTACACACCTTCAACCGGATAGCGCCCGCCTGCTATCTAGCGGCGATTGCTTTTTCTTTCTTGAACCTGAATCTGGCCAAATTAGTCTTTTTTGCAGTAGCCGCTTTCTACATTCTGCCCAACCCTCTATACCTGCGGCACTACAAAAAGATGTCGAGACGTTTCAACGAATAAACATCCCAATCCCAAAGGGATTGCATCCTATACAATAAAGTTGGGTAATCTGATAGACTTACTGTAGTTTGGGAGGCCCTCCAATGGAGCACATGAATTTTACATTTTCAGACACGATAGGTGGGTACGTCACCTACTTTAACCGCTCTGAGAAAGCCTTTGGAATCAAGACCTCAGATGGGCGGGAATATAAGGCTTACCTGTCCCCGACAACTTGGGGGCGAATCGCCCAAAATTTGGAAGAGGGGTACATTGACACTACGCAGCGGTTTAACGAATTGTTAACCCCTGGCCAGCACGTCTTTGCCTACGGGGTCTTCTACCCAAAAGGAGACGGGTACAAGTTTGAAGTCAAATCGATGGTATTTCCGGGTGACGCCCCCGACAAATACCGACACGAAGAACAGGATTGGTGGGTCAAGCAAGTGCGCTCACTGGCCGACTCGTACCTGAAATGGCAGTTTAACTACCCAAAAGAGCCGATTGACTATCGGGAATACCGCACAACACTGGATCTGGCCGGCACCAAACAGCGCGACGACTTCCTGCAAGAAACCGACACCATTTCCCGCTTGGTGTACGGGTTTGCCTCAGCTTTCCTGATGACCGGCGAAGACCGCTTCCTGGAAGGCGCAGAAAAAGGCACCGAATACCTGCGCGACCACATGCGGTTTTACGATACCGATGAAGACCTGATTTACTGGTATCACGGCATCAAGGTAACGGGCAACCGGGAGCAAAAACTGCTGGTATCCGAATTTAGCGACGACTACGACTGCATTCCCGCCTACGAACAAATTTACGCTTTAGCCGGTCCTATTCAAACCTACCGGGCGAGCGGCGATCCGCGCATCCTAAAAGATGCCGAGATGACCATCGATTTGTTTAACAAATTCTATTTAGATAAAAAACTCGGCGGGTATTTCTCCCACATCGACCCCATCACCCTCGACCCCCGCGCGGAATCCCTCGGTCGCAACCGCGCCCGCAAGAACTGGAACTCAGTCGGCGATCACGCACCGGCCTACCTGATTAACTTGTATCTGGCAACCGGCGAAAAGGCATACGCCGACATGCTGGAGTACACCTTCGACACCATTGAAGCGCATTTCCCGGACTACGAAAACAGCCCGTTTGTCCAGGAAAAATTCATGGAAGATTGGAGCCACGATACCACCTGGATCTGGCAGCAAAATCGCGCCGTTGTCGGGCACAACCTGAAAATTGCCTGGAACCTGATGCGGATGCAAAGCCTCACACCCAAAGACAAGTATGTGGCTTTTGCTGAAAAAATTGCCGAACTCATGGCGGATATCGGCAGCGACCGGCAGCGCGGCGGCTGGTACGATACGTTGGAGCGTGTCAAGCACGAAGGAGAAGATTTCCACAGCTTTGTCTGGCACGACCGCAAAGCTTGGTGGCAGCAAGAGCAAGCGATTTTAGCCTACCTGATCCTGCACGGCTTATTCAAGAAAGAAGAATACTTGAAGCACGCCCGCGAAGCTGCAGCCTTCTACAACGCCCACTTCCTCGATCATCAGGACGGCGGGGTTTACTTCAACGTGCTGGCAAATGGGCTGCCCTTCTTGATGGGAACCGAACGGTTCAAAGGCAGCCACTCGATGAGCGGCTATCACTCAATGGAGCTGTGCTACCTGTCGGCGGTTTACATCAACCTGCTCATTACCAAGCAGCCGATGGACTTCTATTTCAAGCCGGTGCCGGGAGGATTTAAGGACAACATCCTGCGGGTGTCGCCAGATATCCTGCCTGCAGGCAGCATCAAGATTGGTGCCTGTGAAATCGACGGACAACCCTACGCCGACTACGACGCCGACGCCCTGACAGTCAAGCTGCCAGACACACAAGAGCGCGTGAAAGTCAAAGTAACTATTGTCCCGCAATAGCAGGTTTGTAGTAAGGGCTTTAGCCCTGAACTGGGAGTGAGGCTATCGCCCTCACTCCAAACTTAAAACTGTTGGGGGATGACGCATTCTTCCACTTTTATATATAGGGTTCGCCAATCTTTGGACAAGCCAGATGGACATTAATATCAACAAGCTCGAAGAAATAAACGTGGTCGAGTTGGCCGGTGACATAGACGCAAGTACGGCACCGGGGGTGCAAGAGAAGGTTTTGCCGCTGGCCGAGCCAGGGGCCAAGATTCTCATGGATATGACCAAAGTTCCCTACATGTCTAGTGCCGGCTTGCGGGTGCTGCTGTCGGTGCACCGGCAGGCGTCTAGCAAAGACGCCCAACTGGTACTGGTGGGGCTTTCCCAAGAGATTCAAGAGACGATGGACATTACCGGATTCCTCGAATTTTTTACGACTTGCGAAACTCTGGATTCAGGATTAGAAACGCTTAAAACCGCGTGAATAAGTATTCTGGATGAACTTGGCGATTTTTCAAAATATCGGGTAAAATTCCCGCTTTAATCTTCATTAAAATGGTATGCAATGGAGCGAATAGACACTCAACCGACACACAAATACGGCGACTTCAAGCTGCGCCGGGGGCGACCCCTTCCTTTCGGAGCCACCATCGTGCCTGCAGGCGTAAACTTCTCAATTTTTTCCAGTTACGCCACATCTTGCACGCTGGTGCTGTTCAAAAAGCACGCGCCCGAACCGATGGCAGAAATTCCCTTCCCGGACGAATTCCGGATTGGGAATGTCTTCAGCATGATCGTCTTCGACCTGGATTACGAAAACATCGAATACGGCTACCGCATGGACGGGCCTTTCAATCCCAAGGAAGGCCAGTGGTTTGACTCCAGCAAAGTTCTCATGGACCCCTACGCCAAACTGATTGGGGGGCGGGACGTTTGGGGAAAAACGCCAGACTGGAGCGACATCTACCACCACCGGGCTCGCATTGCCTTCGACGACTTCGACTGGGAAAATGACCGCCCTCTGGAAATCCCCCCGGAAGACCAGATTATCTACGAAATGCACGTCCGCAGCTTTACCCGCCACCCCTCCTCTGGGGTGAAGCATCCGGGCACCTTTGCCGGCATCCGGGAAAAAATTCCTTACCTCAAAGAACTGGGCGTCAATGCAGTTGAATTGATGCCGATTTACGAGTTTGATGAATTTGAAAATAGCCGCCCCAACCCCGTCAAACCGGGCGAGATGCTGCTGAATTACTGGGGCTACAGCACCGTTGGCTTCTTTGCCCCCAAAGCCGGTTACGCCGCCACCGGCAAGCTGGGGATGCAGATGGACGAGTTCAAAACCCTCGTCAAAGCATTCCACAAAAACGGCATTGAAGTCATTCTCGACGTTGTTTTCAACCACACAGCGGAAGGCAACGAGAACGGCCCGACAATTTCTTTCCGGGGGATTGACAACAAGACCTACTACATGCTAACCCCGGACGGTTACTATTTCAACTTCAGCGGCTGCGGCAACACCCTCAACTGCAACAACCCAATCGTGCGCAATATGGTGCTCGATTGCCTGCGCTACTGGGCGGCTGAGTATCACATCGACGGCTTCCGCTTTGATTTGGCTTCCATTCTGGGGCGCGATCCCTGGGGCGCACCGCTGCAAAACCCCCCGCTGCTAGAAACTCTAGCCTTTGACCCGATTTTGGCGAAGTGCAAACTGATTGCCGAAGCGTGGGATGCCGGCGGACTTTATCAGGTAGGCTCTTTCCCCGCCTTCGGGCGCTGGGCGGAGTGGAACGGCAAGTACCGCGACAGCATTCGTAAATTCCTCAAAGGGGATGGCACTGTTGGGGATATAGCCCAGCGGCTGCAGGGTTCGCCGGACTTGTATGCGTGGGAAGGTCGCGGACCGGCGACATCGATTAATTTCATCACAGCCCACGACGGTTTTACGCTGATGGACTGGGTTTCCTACAACGGCAAACACAACGAAGCCAACGGCGAAAACAACAACGACGGCACCAACGATAACGACAGCTGGAATTGCGGCTGGGAAGGACAGACCGACGATCCGGGAATCAACGCCCTGCGCAAGCGGCAGATTAAAAATGCCGTGGCAATTCTGATGGTGAGCCAGGGAGTGCCGATGATTCTCATGGGAGATGAAGTGGGGCGCACCCAGCACGGCAACAACAATACCTACTGCCACGATAATGAACTCAACTGGCAGGATTGGAACCTGTTAAAAACCAACGCCGATCTATTTAAGTTTTTCAAGCACTGCATTGCCTTCCGCAACGCTCACCCGGTGCTGAGAAACCGCTACCACTTCCAGAATCGGGATTATGCCGGCAGCGGCTATGCTGATATTACCTGGCACGGCACCAAAGCCTGGAACGCTGACTGGTCTCCCTCCAGTCGCACCCTGGCGTTTATGCTCTGCGGCAAACACGCAAAAGCCGGTACGGTGACGGACAATTATATCTACGTCGCCATAAACGCTCACTGGGAGAGCCACTGGTTTGAAATACCGGGCTTGCCACCGGGGATGCAGTGGGGCGTCTTTGCCAACACCGGCGTTCCCTCACCAGAGGACAGCTGGGAACCGGGTAAGGAGCCGGTGCTGGAAAATCAGCACGGATTGCTCTTGGGCGACCGCTCCGTGGTGATTCTGGTAGGCAAATAAGGTGTGAGGCGTGAAGCGTGAAGTGCTTTAATAATCTAGCTTCATTCTTCATCCTTAATCTTTTTCGTTTTAACTGTTTTCACAGACAGCAAACTGCGTAACAACTAACTATGACTTTCAGCGCAACGCTAGATACGACTATCCCTGGAATCGCTAAAATCACCTTGGCTGGCAGCCTGGATGCCAGCACAGCGTCGGTGTTCAGAGAAGCGGTGGAAAATGCTGCTGCCGCGACTCCCCAACGCCTGGTACTAATTATGCAAGACCTGGAGTATATGGCCAGTGCCGGTCTGCGGATACTGATTTTTGCCAAGCAAAAGATGGGTGCCGATACGGACATCTATATGATTGGTACTCAGGAGATGGTAAAGGGCACTATAGAAAAGACGGGTTTCGACCAAAGTGTGATTCTGCTCGACGAGTATGACGCAGACTCGATAGAAAACGTCTAGTCGGTCAACTCATCCTAGAAACGAAACCAAGGCGAAGCAACCGGGTTTCTTTAAGAAACCCGGTTTCTGGAAGACCTGTCCCTCACTGGCGACTTCTGCTATGCAGCCTTTAACCGTACCCGGAACTCTCGACTCTTTGGAAGCAATTGCCAACTACGTCCTCGCTGCAGCAGCGGCTGCCGGTTTGGATAAAAAAGCCAGCTACAACCTCCGCTTGGCAGTAGACGAAATAGCAACCAATATTATTACCTACGGCT
>CAZJNL010000361.1:0-5694 GCA_964546515.1 uncultured Oscillatoria sp. | reverse complement strand
AATGCCTGTTAGATAGATCGAGCTGCTGTGTAGCGCACAGGAGTCAGAAGTCAGGAGTCAGGAGTCAGGAGTTAGGAATGTTTTTTTCGGCTGAATTCTGTCTGCTGGATTCTGAATTCTGGATTTGGCAAGGGGGTTCAAGACCTGGGCGTACTGCTGGGCAATAATTTCAGGGGTAAAGTGCGACATGAGGTAGCGCCGGCCCGCCTTGCCCATATGAGCGGCTAGCTGCGGATCTGCAGCGAGGAAGCGAATAAACTCCGCCAGACTTTTCCCATCTCCATTATTGAAGGCGGCACCGCATTTGCCATCAGCCAAAAGCTGGCGTAAATACGAATGTTTTTCACAGATGGCTGCAACGGGACGCCCAGCTGCTAAGATGCCGTAAAGCTTGCTGGGGGCAATCACGCCTTCCAGTCCTGGACTAATGCTGACTAAAGACAAGTCAGCAGCCGTGAGCGAGTAGGGGAGAGTTTCTTTGTCTTGATAGGGCAAGAACAGGCAGTTGCGCAAGCCCAATTCGCGGACTCTTTCGATACAAAATTGCAGCTTGGCCCCGGCCCCGATGAAAACAAATTGAACCCGTTCATTTTGCAGTTCCTCAGCTGCTGCCAGAATGGTATCCATGTCATGACAGCGTCCCATATTGCCTGAGTATAGTACCGTAAATTTGTCAGCCAGATTGTGCTGGATGGCAAACCAATTTTCTTTTTTATCAATGGGTTTTATACAGTCGGGATCTGCCCAGCTGTGAATGACGGAAATCTTGTCTTTAATCTCCGGGCATTTGGCGGCGACGCGAGCTTTCATGGTGGAGCTGAGGACGACCGATCCCTGTGAACGTTTCCAAATCCAGCTGTTGACGGTATCCCAGAACCGAACCAGAAAATGTTTAGCGGGAATGACTTTTAGCTCGACTGCCGCATCGGGATATAAATCGTAGAGCAGGCAAACATAGGGAACATTAAAGCATATATTGACTAATAATCCCAGCACCGGTAAGTAGGGGGGCTCGGTGGTGAGCAGCAAAATATCTCCACGCCAGCAAGCTTTGAGCAAATGCAAGCCGGAACGCAGACAAAACATCAGTCCATTTAAGGCTCTGCCGCGAATCCGGTTTGGCCACATTCGAGATGTGCGCGTTCGCCGAATTAAAATTCTATCTGAAAACTCCAGCGATGGAGCAACAGCTGTTTGGAAGGCATACCCGGGCTGGCCGGTGAAAATGTGGACGTGCATGCCTTGCCGTCCAAGCTGATGAGCCAGTTCTTGAATGAACTGGCCGGTTGCGGCATAGTCCGGCGGATAAAACTGCGTAACGATCGACAATTTAACCGGCTGCTGCCGGTTTGGGGTGTGTCCGTTCCTCTCCTGTAAAGTTCTGAGTTTCCTGAGAGCGGGCTTTGGTATCCATTTCTCAAACATCCCGAGCATGGTAGATTTCTGCCAATGAATTTCCATTTCCCTCTACAGGGATTGCGAGTAACACCCGGACTTCTGGATGGATGGTTATGTATAAAATCTTTGCAAGGCCATTGTGTTTAGACAGATTTGCCGGAAAATCCTTTAATGACGCGCTTTTTGACAGGTTGAGCTGGATTGCCTGAGTAGATGGTCATCGGCTCGAGGGAGCGACCGGCAACGCTGCCAAGAGTCAGGACAGCACCGCTGCCTACGGTGACGCCTGGGCCAATGGCGGCGCGAGCGGCGATCCAGCTGCCCTCTTCGATGTGAATTTCAGCTGGGATGAGCTGGAAGTGAGGATGGCTCCAGTCGTGGTTGCCGGTGCACAGATAGACATCCTGAGAAATGCAGACGTGGCTTTCCAGGGTAACGGTGGCGAGGTTGTCAATCCAGGTGTCTTCACCGATCCAAACACAGTCGCCCACGATCAGCCGCCAGGGGAATTTCACCCGGACTCCCGGTTTAATCCGCACCTTTTGGCCAATGTGAGCGCCGAAGCGACGGAGAATCCAGACTTTGAGGGCGGAAAAGGGGAGGGTTTGGCTGCGAACCAGTGGATCTCCGAGAAAGTACCAGAGGAGTTGTTTCCACAGGGGAGCGCCTGGGGTGTAGGTGCCGGTGGTGTAGTCGTCTAGATGCATGGAATTTAAGTTTGGAGTTGAGGCGATTTCTGCGATAAGCGCTCGCACGCCGGGACTTTCGAGAGGCGATAAGTGCCGGCGGATGGCTGCTTTTTGAAATTCCGGCAATCAAGCGGACATGATATGACGCCCCTTACGGGAAGCAGCGCCAGCGTCTGCAGGCGCTGAGAACACTCCTTATTTCACCCCAGATTTCACAAAACAGGATTTTCAAAGCCGGCAAGCCAGTTGGAAAAGATTTAGCATAGAGTTGTCACTCAACTTGCTGTGCGACCATGACCGCTATTTTGCCCACAGCCCAACAATCGGAAATTTTCTACCCCAGTGAGGATGGTACGCAGGTTGCCGAAACTTACGATCGCCTCTACGCCATGCTAACCACCCTGGAAGTCCTGAAACAATACCTAGCAGGGCGTCAGGCGACTGTTCTAGCCAACCAGTTTCTCTACTATTCTCAGGGCTTTCCTTCTTTGCGAGTTGCCCCGGACGTGATGGTGATTTTTGACGTGACGCCTGGAGGAAGGGATAATTACAAAATCTGGGAAGAAGGACAAGTCCCTTCGGGTATTTTTGAGATGACTTCTAAAGGGACTCAAGACCAATATCAAATATTTTAAAAGACACTGTATGAACAGTTAAAGGTGCAGGAATACTGGCAGTTTGACCCTAAAGGGGAGTGGATAGAGGAAAAATTGCGGGGGTATCGACTTCAAGGAGAAACCTACCAAGCAATTACAGATAAACGGAGTGTGCCGTTGCAGCTGCGTTTAGAGGTGGAGGAAAAACTGATAGAATTTTCCCGGGAGGATACGGGGGATAAACTGCTGATTCCTGACGAGCTAGTGCGGGCGCTGCAGCAGGAAACTCAGGCGCGAATTCAGGCGCAGGAAATGGCTGAACGAGAGCGTCGGCGAGCTGAACAGGCTGAGGAACGACTGGAACAAGAGCGCCAGCGAGCCGATCGTTTGGCGGCTCAGTTGCGAGCGTTGGGAGCAGAGCCAGAGGCTTAAAATCTGGCGGTCGCGACCGCACTTTATGCGGGAGACGATCGTCTTATTGAGGCAAAGATTTTCTTTCAATAATTGGCTGATAAACGGAAATCATCGTCAGAGATGCAGAGGTGGGTTTCTAAAGTAACGGTGGCGAGGTTGTCAAGCCAGAGTTATTGGCTGCGAACCATTGGAGATCGCAGAAAGTACCAGAGGAGTAAAGAAGAGTCAGCTATCACTATTTTGTAATTTATCTTGTTCTATCAAACGAATCGATAAAATGAGTTCAGCGAGAGTTCGCTGGAAAGCGTAATACCAGCCAGCCCAGCCATCGAATATTCCTCCCTTTATAATTAAGCAGTAAAACATTATTATAAAGGGAGCTATAATTTTTTTTCGGCGGATGCGGTCGCCAAAACTGAGTTCACTAGCAGGGGTTTCTAGCAATTTATTCGCTTCGATAATCATGTACCGGTCTTGCGCCCACAGCCACCGGCTCAGAGGCTTACGGTCGTCGTGGTAGATATAGGAGGAAAGCATGCCAGACTTTCCATCCACCTGTAGCAGTTGCGTGTGTCCATCATCGATATAAACCGCTTTCTCCCTTCTGAAAAGGACTTGGCGAGGGGGGAGTAATGTGCCGCGCAGCGGCTTGCCAAAAACACAATATTTAAATCTGACAAAGTAGCCATCTATTAGGGAATCTTTTGGGATGGATTCGATTTCAGCAATCAAGTCATAAGTGAGGGTGTAGTCTGCATCCATTGATAGCACCCACTCGGATGTAATTTGCTGTAACCCGTAATTCCACTGATTTGCGTGCGTGTCGAACTGACGTTGAAATAGCTGGACTTGAGGGTAGGATTGCAGGATTTCTAGGGTTGCGTCGGTACTGTAGCTGTCAATGACTACGATCCTCTTGGCCCAAGTAAGGCTCTGGAGAGTGCGGCCAATATTGGGCGCTTCATTGAAGGTGAGGATGAGAGGAGTGATGACTTGTAGCATTGAATTTAAGCTCCTCTTAACTTTCCCTGTCTTTGACATAACAGGAACACAACATGGACTTCCAGAGATAGGGCACACCACCCGCAAAATTAAAATGAATATCTCTGTATCCTTCTTGTTCAAGTAAAGTTGTTAAAGTTTTGACAGAAAAAAACTTGACATGGCCCCCATCCCAAAGAACGGTGTAGTGACAGTCCATTTTGCCTGTGAGGGCTAGTGCAAGATTTTTTAAGTAGCCGTGATACGGAGTTGTGATAATAAAACGGCCCCCGGGATTCAAAAAACTTTTAGCTGCTTTTAATAATTCCCTAGGATACAGCAGATGCTCTATAACTTCAACAGATATTACGGCATCAAAACTATGTGTTAATTCTGCAGGTGGCAAGTCATAGATGCTGCCTTGGATGAAATGGCAATCAGGAAAACTCTGGCGAGCAAGCGCAACACCACTTTCGGACTGTTCAACGCCAACAACCTCATATCCTTGCTGTGCGATCAGGTGGCTCAGACTGTTGTTGCCACACCCAAGATCCAAAACCCGCAGCTTTTGCTGGCTGGAGAGCGGTTTTTGAAATAGCATTTCCAGTAAGGGAGATATTAAATAAGCGTGGTGGTGTGCTGAATGATTGTCTGTGTATAGAAAATCGTCCTGCCTAAAACTTGCTTTCATAATTTAACAAATTTCAGGGACATGCTGCCCCTTTAAAATAGCTGTGTATGCCTCAATCATCTTTGAGGAAATCCGCTCCCAAGTGTAGCTTTCAAATATTAGATGCCGGGCGCGATAGCCCATTGCTTTTGCTTCCTGAGGGGTGCTCACACACTGAATTAGAGCAGCGGCAAGTTCACCAGCATTAATACTAACCACATAAGCAGCTTGAGCTGCTGCTGCTTCCGGAAAATTACAGCCAGTGGTAATGACACAAGGAAGTCCTGATGCCATGCCTTCTAATACAGACATACTGAAGCCTTCAGAATAGGAAGGAGCAACGTAGATACTGGCGGCAGCAAGAGCCGCATATTTGAGGGAGCCGGTGAGCATGCCGGTGAAAGTGACAGAATTTAGACATCCAGCTTCAGCAAAGTAACCCTGAGCAGTCGGGAGAAATCCGATGTTGTCGGGACCGGCAATCGCGAGATGGGTTTGAGGAAACTGGGCGTGTACTTTAGCAAAAGCAGGTGCGAGCAAGTCCAGCCCTTTTTTCGGATCGAGCCGGCCTAGGAATAAAATCAGTGTTTTGTTGCGGGTATCCGGAAACTTTTGATAAAAAGCCTCTGGAGCGGGTAGGGTTTCAAAGTCTTGTCGGTGAATTCCATTGGGCGCAATGACTATGGGGGCCTTGAGATTAAGTGGTTTAGCACCTTCTGCCTCAGTAGAGGCGAGCATTTGTATGGCCCCGGCACGGTTCAGAGCTGGCTTTTCAAATAGGGCATAGTAAAAGGCCTTTTTCCAAGCCTTATAGGAGAGCGCCCAAGGCTCTAACATACCGCGAGGGGTTATGATATATGGAACATGATGCCATTGACAGGCCCAGTAAGCGGGCAAAATACAGGAAGAAAAGAGGTCTTATGGAAATCGGAGAGCGACCGGTTCA
>CAZJNL010000360.1:0-5723 GCA_964546515.1 uncultured Oscillatoria sp. | reverse complement strand
ATCTTTGACCGCTACAATCAGCCGCCCGCGCTTCTGGATCTGCTTGAGCTCTGCGGCGGGTGCCGGTGGCGGTGCGATTAAGGGCGCTGCGACGGGCAGCAGCGCAATGGCCAAAGCAATTAAAAATCTTCCCAGTCCCCCAGGCGGGCGCGGGGGCACCGCCCTGGGAACGAGAGATGTGTCGGTGGGGTGCTTCCCCATAGCGCCTACTTCGCTTGGCTGGCCAATTCCACCACTTTGTTGAAGCTGTCAGCATCGAGGACAGCCAGCTGAGCCAGCATTTTGCGGTTGAGCAGGATGTTGGCCTTTTTCAAGTTCCCGATCAGCTGGCTGTAGCTCATCCCGTGCAGGCGAGCTGCGGCGTTGATGCGGGCGATCCACAGGCGGCGGAAGTCCCGCTTGCGCCGCTTGCGATCCCGGTAGGCGCTGCGCAGCGCTTTCATCACCTGCTGATTGGCTGTGCGGAACAGCTTGGAGTGCGATCCCCGAAATCCTTTGGCTAGCTTGAGAATTTTTTTGCGGCGCTTGCGAGCTACATTGCCGCGTTTTACCCTTGTCATGGCTTGGTTTCCTTATCGTTTACAAATATGGCAGCATTAAACGCACGTTTTCTTCGTCCCGCTCATTGACGACAGCCATCATCGACAGGCTGCGCTTGCGAGTTGAACTCTTGTGCTCGAGGAGGTGACTCTTGAAAGCTTTGCGGCGCATGATTTTGCCGCTGCCGGTGGCTCTGAAGCGCTTAGCGGCTGCCTTGCGGGTTTTCAGTTTGGGCATGGACTGGTTTTAATTGGACACAATCGACTATCATATCACAGTCTCCACCCTTTGGCAAAGCCGGGAGCAGGTTAGAGAATCTTCTGCCCCCACCTCTCCCCTGCTGGGGGAGGGGTGGAGTAACGGGGCGGGAGCGCGGAACCGGCTTTGCCGGTGGGCGTCTGGGGTCAGGTGCCGGTGCGGCGTCGAAACTGCCACAGAAAATTCTACCAAACCGTTGACAGAGAATCGCTGTGTTAAGTAAAGTTAAGAGGTCAGTATATCATAAAAGTCGCCACTGTGTTTTCAGTTTCTAAATCAACTCTCCACGAATTCCTTTTTGGGTTTAGGGCGCAAGCATTCAGCAGGCTTGCGTTGGACGCTTCTGGCGCACCGGGCTGATTGAGGAGCGCAAGAGAGAGCATATAGCTTTTTAGCTGAGAGCTGATAGCCGACCTGAAATTTGATTGGCCTTTAAGTTGTTTATTCTGGAGAGTCTCGATGCTGCGACTAGAGCATATCAGTAAAATCTACCCCACCGGCGAAATTCTCAAAGACGTGAGCTGGGAAGTCAAGCCGGGCGATCGCATCGGCTTAGTGGGCGTGAACGGTGCCGGCAAGTCCACGCAACTTAAGATTATTGCCGGTGAAGTTGAGCCGACTGCCGGTGAAGTCATCCGCCCAGCCAGTTTGCACATCGCCTACCTGACGCAAGAATTTGAGGTAGATCCCAGCCGCACGGTGCGGGAAGAGTTTTGGACGGTGTTTAAAGAAGCGAACGAAGTGCAGCACTCGCTGGCGCAGATACACCGGGAGATGGAAACCGCCAGTCCAGACGAATTGGAGCAGCTGCTCCGCAAGATGGATCGTCTGCAGCGGCAATTTGAAGCGCTGGATGGCTACGGCTTAGAAACGCGGATTGAGAAGATTTTGCCGGAAATGGGGTTTGAGCCAGAGGATGGCGACCGGCTCGTCAGCGCCTTCAGCGGGGGCTGGCAGATGCGCATGAGTTTGGGCAAAATCCTGCTGCAAAAACCCGACTTGTTGCTGCTGGACGAACCGACAAACCACTTGGATTTGGAAACCATTGAGTGGCTGGAAACCTATCTCAAAGGGCTGACAATTCCGATGGTGATTGTTGCGCACGACCGGGAGTTTTTAGACCGGCTCTGCACGCAAATTGTGGAAACGGAGCGCGGCGTCTCGACGACTTACTTGGGCAACTATTCCGCATACCAGCAGCAGAAAGCCGAGCTAAAAGCCGCCCAACTCAGCGCCTACGAACGCCAGCAGAAAGAGCTGGAGCAGCAGCAAGCGTTTGTTGACCGATTTCGCGCCAGCGCCACGCGCAGCACGCAAGCGAAGAGCCGGGAGAAGCAGCTGGAAAAAATCGAGCGCATTGAAGCGCCGGTTTCCGATATGCGCACCTTGCGCTTCCGCTTTCCAGATCCTCCCCGCAGCGGGCGAGAAGTGGTGGTTGTCAAGGATTTAACCCACGCTTACGGTGAAAAAATCCTGTTTTTGGGAGCGGATTTGCTGATTGAGCGGGGAGATCGGGTGGCGTTCCTCGGACCCAACGGGTGCGGGAAATCGACACTGCTGCACATGATTGTGGGCATGGAGCAGCCCACTGAAGGGACTGTGAATTTGGGCCCTCACAATGTCATTCCCAGTTACTTTGAGCAAAATCAAGCGGAAGCGCTGGATTTGAACAAAACGGTGATGGAGACTGTCCACGACGAGGTGCCGGATTGGAAAAATGAGGAAGTCCGCACGCTGTTGGGGCGGTTCCTGTTTAGTGGGGACACGGTGTTGAAGAAAGTCGGGGCGCTCAGCGGTGGGGAAAAGGCTCGTCTGGCGCTGGCGAAGATGCTGCTGCGACCGGCTAATTTGCTGATTTTGGATGAGCCGACGAATCACTTGGATATTCCGGCGAAGGAGATGCTGGAGGAGGCGCTGAAGAGTTACGAGGGGACGGTGATTATTGTGTCCCACGACCGCTATTTTATCTCGCAGGTGGCGAATAAGATAGTTGAGATTCGCGAGGGCGAGTTGCGGGTGTATCAGGGGGACTATCACTATTATTTGAGCAAGATTGAGGAGGAGAAGGAGAAGGCGCGGCTGGAGAAGATTGCGGCGGAGAAGGCGGCGAAGGCTGCGGAGAAGGCTGCGGCGAAGCGGGCTAAGGAGAAGGAGAAGAAGGCGGGGAGCAAGGCTTGATTGGTTGAGACATCCCGTTTTTTTGCTAGTATCCAGGCGATTAGAAATCGCGGCTCATCAAACGTAGCCGCGCTAGCGGCTTCCCGAAGGGTAGCCCGCCTACGCGGGTTTCGTTGTGCTTACAGGCATCCAGGCGATTGAAATCGCGGCTCATCAAACGTAGCCGCGCTAGCGGCTTCCCGAAGGGTAGTCCGCCTTCGCGGACTAAGAGAAGATGTTCTCGTTCCCAGGCAGAGCCTGGGAATGCTTTTGGGGAGGCTCTGCCTCCCTTTTGTGCAATAATGGTGGTGGGTGCCGGTTTCGAACGTATTGGTGACAGGTGCATTGCGGGATCCTTTTTACAGGGTGCGAAGGCTTTCATTAGATGGTGTAAAACTATGATAATCTGACTTGGAAACACTAATTATGTTGATTGGCTTTCAAATGGCAAAGTTACCAGACGAGACTATTACGAGGGTTCTTAATTTACAGCGACAGCTCTTAGAACGGATTGATGATGCGGCTGCAACGGAATTCGCAATTCTCGCTCAGTTTGGCGAGACAGAGGCGACAGCTGACTATTTTGAACTACTCCAGAATGCAAGGGATAGGGCTGATTCGTACTATTCACGTTTATATACTGCGTTACGGCAGATTTATCCGTCTCAACCTGTGGCATCTCGTGATAGCCTAGAATTACTTGGCCGGTTTATCCAAGAAGCGGAGGCTACCGTAGATGCCATTGCCGCTACTGTCCAGGAAATTAGGAGAGATTTTAACTTACCATGAGCAACCAACCTCAAATCCCCGATCCAGAAACGAGATCGCGTCATATTGCCAAGCTGCGGGAACTCGTAAGACGCATGGACGGTCACATTCTGGATTTGGATGAACTGAATGCTAAATTAGAGGCGGAGCTTCTCGATCAGCGCCGGCGGGCTTATCATTTGCGTGAAGCGAGCCGGCGGGCGGCACAGGAAAAATAAAATTCAATCCGACCGCAGCTCCAGACGCGATAAATCGCGTCTCTACAAGATGCGACCGAATGACAAGCGCCTAGTTAGCACCGTTGCCGGTGTCTGAGTCTTCTATTGTTGGAGTTTCGGGAGGTGAGGGGGCTACGATTCTCAGGTTTATGTCAATAATAACTTGATTTTTATCAAGAGTTATATGGGCTTTCTTTATTAAGAACTTTATTGGCAAACAATCATTTGATTGCGATTCAGCAGACAAGTGAGCTTTATATCCCGCTTCCTCAAGCCACTCGCAGATATTTCTCCAGTTTTCTACCTTTTCGCTACCTTTGCCTAAAAGGTTCTTAACGTACTGATATATTGTGTTACAAAAGTTAACTTCAACTCCCTTGACATTCTTATTGAGCCTTTCGGCTATCTCGGCGGGACTGTGGCCACAGAGCAAGCCACGCAGGTGCAGCTTCTCAATAGGTGTCAGGCGCTTGCCCTTGGCCGAGGCCAGGTCTGCGTACAGCGTGTCCAAGTCCCAGTCCTTTGCAGCCTGGGCGAAGAGTTCGTCGGTGGCCATTGCCGGTAGTCTTGAGAGAATTACTAATGCAATTATAATGTGTTTGCTAGTGCCGGCTAGTTGATATGCCGGTTTTGACTAGCTTACGATTAATGTAACCAAGCGAGCGGACAGGCTGAAGGGGCCAGGATTCAGGCATTCGGAGGCTGGGACGCTGTGAGGGGTTGAGCCGGTGGGCGTGGGGTTCCCCCTAGCCTCACAAGTTAGATGTGTGGCACCGCTAATATCTGACTATAGCACGGCTAGAGCGTATCTCAGTTTCCAAGTCCCAGTCCTTTGCAGCTTGGGAAAACTGCTCTTGTGTGGATGTCACCAAACCCCTTAATGGAAACAACCAAGCGATTGTAAACCTTAGTTCTTGAAATAACACGCAAATGAAAAAGGTACTCTCCAAAATTTTAATCTCAGGTATTTTGGTCTCTGGCAGCTTGGTGTTTACAAATAAACCCTCGCTAGCCTATTGTGTTTATAACGATTCTGATCACACGATTTCCGCACTTCAATTACCAATTAGCCCTCGCTCTTTCAAAGCAGTAATTCCTCCAAAAGATAAAGCTTGCTGTAACTGGAAAGAGACTTCATGTACTAAGGAGTTAGATGGGCGTTATGGTAAAACACCGTTTGTAATGCTGAAGGGTTCAGTAGATATCGGGCTTATTACAGCTGGCGCAGTTGCAGACAGAATCAACAGAGTTGCTCTTCCGTTTATTCCTGTAGTAGGATCTGGAATGACGGCAGGGTATAATGAACTAAAGCAAGAACTGGACAAACTAGCTATAAGTGGCGGTTTAGGAATAGTGAATACCTATAATGGTGGGATTGTCTGGTATGACGGAAGTCGAGAGCCTTTAGGATGTTGGCAAGGCCCATGCCAAGGACACGATATTAATGGTGACGGTTCGACAGGCTATAAACCCTAACAAGTAGCCCGGTCAAACGCATCTAATTTAAAAATGTCCAGATTTCAAGATTCCGGACATGAGCGCAGGGTGGGCGCTGCCCACCTTTAATTTTACCACGTCTCCATACTAGCCGCGCTGCCGGCAATGTCTAATCTCCAGCCGGTTGAATTGGCAGCCGGCGCAGCCGGTAGCGCGTGTCTTCTACTATCACAATCGCCCCAGAAGTTAATTCTCGCTCGTACTCATATCCGCAAGACATCTCATGGACGGCTCCCTGTTAGCGGACGAATTTCCTCACTCGCCAAAAATGCCGCATACTGAAGC
>CAZJNL010000359.1:0-5736 GCA_964546515.1 uncultured Oscillatoria sp. | reverse complement strand
CAAACAGGGGCTAAAGCCCAACTACGAACCTTTGGGCTAAAGCCCAACTACGAACCTTTGGGCTAAAGCCCAACTACAAACAGGGGCTAAAGCCCTACTACAAACTTTGGGCTAAAGCCCAACTACGAACTTTGGGCTAAAGCCCAACTACAAACTGTGCGCACGCTGCTATTTGTACCCTGTCGCCCAGAGATCCAGGTTTTCTCGCCGCACTTCAATGTCACGGAAACCGGCTTCCTGCATTTTCTTAGCTAGGCTTTCGGCTGTGAAGCCAGTGCGGTGGGCCATGTAGTGGTTGCCGCGAGCGATTGCCTCTCCCAACCCGTAGAGAATATCAATCGCTGCGATGGGTCCCGCAGGGGAAACATAGAGGGTATCTTCTAAATTACCCTCAGCCACATACTCCGCGACTTTCTGGATATCTGGCAGAGTAATCAGGGCAAAGCCACCCGGTTTCAAGACGCGGTAAAACTCTGCCAAAGCCACCGGCACTTCATGATTGCAGACATGCTCGAGATTGTGGGATGAATAGACTGCATCAACTGACTCGCTCTGCACACCACTCATATCTGTTATCGTTCCAATGATATCGGGTTTAACACTCGGATCGATATCCAGCCGCACTTCAAGCCATTCCTCCGTGCGGAAGGTTTTGTGCAGGCTGTCGCGCCGGTAAGGTCCACATCCCACATGGAGTACAGTCTTCTGAGGTGAGCCGGTTTTAGGGGGTGCGATTTCTTGTTCCGCCAGCTTTTCGATCACAACCCGCTCGTAGAACTCCTCGAGCGCTTCCACACAGATTTTATCTTCATAGAGGCAGTCGTGACGCTCACTCATGCGCTGCGAGATGTCCCGCCGCCATTGCCGGTCTAATCCCAGCCGCACCGCAATCTCAATATATTCAGCTTCATTTTGGGCAACGGTATCAGTCACCCCCAGCATTCTCAAAATGCCAAAGGACTGACTCCCCCGCATGAACTCACCCGCACAAGTCACAACCGGCAAGTTGCAGGCAACCGCATCGAAAGTCGTGTGCCCCCCTGAAAAGCTCAGGGTATCGAGAAAGACATCTGAACACTGCAGCAAGCTCGTGTAGCCATTCCAATCTTGACGGGTCAAAAATACGCAATAATCCTCACTGTTCAGCCCTACTTTTGCAAAAGCGATCTGGAGGCGCTGGCGAAATCGGCCTTGCAGACTGGAACTTGATTTATAGAAGCAGGTTGAGTTAAAGACAAACACAAACTGAGCGTCAGGAACCCGTCGAGCGATCTCCGGATAGAGGAAGTCGTACTGCGGCAGGTATTTGAAAGTAGACTGACAGCATAAATAGACAGTCGCTTCGTCACGCAGCTGAAAATCAGAGCGATTTTTGGTAGGTTTCAGAATCAGGGGCTTGGGGTAAGAAATGCCCAAATTAGGGAGGCGAACTAGCTGTTCAGTATAGTGGTCTTGTGCGTTCTCTGGTTCCAGCAAATCTCCAGACAAGAAGTAGTCAACTGTTGGCAAACCAGAAGTCACGGGCTGCCCCCACGCCGTGCACTGAATGGGGGCGAGGCGCAAACCGGCTATTTGGGCGGTCTGTGCCCACATCCCAATCGCTAAGAAAACCAGGACGTGCAAGTTATCTGACCGAATTTGATTGCAGACATCTTCTACGCTGCTAGGGATGTGATAGAAATAATCGCTCAGCTCTTTAAAGCTGGCTGTTTTATAGTCGATGAATCTTGAACCCGTATAGTAGCAGTAAACTTCAAATTTATCCCGGTCACGATTCTTGAGCCAACCTAATGCCCATTTAGAGCCACTGGCATTACGCAACTGCTCGGATATATAACCGATGCGAATTTTGCCATTGTTGTCAAGACCGGGCACTGGCAGTGGCCTCGCCCACTGAGGATAGTAAGCGGCCATGATTTCATGAATAAAATTGCCATATTTTCGCTGTAACTCTCGGTCATTATACCCTTGATAAGGCAGGTAAAAAATGTTTAATACCCCGGTGGCGCTTACAGCTTGTTTTAGAGTTTCCTCATTTTCTAAATTAGTTGTCTCTATGACTTCTTCCAGTCCCCGAATGAATCGCTGACGCCAGAGAGCGATTTCCTCTTCTGTGTCATAAAAAGGTGGAATAATTAACTGTCTGGCGATCGAGATAGATAAATTATCCGGTTGTGAGATAGGTGGATCTGTAAGACAGGCGAGCGCTTCTTGAGTGTGGCCATACTCGTTTAAGCAGCAAGCGTAAATCAAGCAGTTATTCCCATCACTGAATTGATGAGTCTTTAAAAACCGGCCAAAGCAATTAACAGCGTCTTCAAGTTCTCTTTGGAGATAGTGAGCCAGACCCAAGTAATAGTAAGCCGTGCTGTCTTCTTTTTTTTCTAAGGCGCGTCCCAAGTTGTAGAGGATATCAGCCTCATCAGGATTTAAGCTTCTCGCTTTTTGATAAGCTTCTATGGCTTCGTCGTATTTAGACTGAGCCATCATAAGATTGCCCAAACTTATATAGTATCCGAAATGAGACGGGCTGTGTGAAATCGCTTTCTGAATCACGGCTTCAGCTTCTTCAAATTCTCCTCTTCCGCACAAAATATTGCCTAGATTATTGCAAGCGTCCGTCAAGTTTGGCTGCAAAGCAATTGCGTGTTTGTAAGCCTCAATCGCTTGATATATGTCCGATGCCTTCTCAAAGACTGTGCCTAAATTGTAATGCAGTACAGCCTTCGAGTCATCAATTTGCAGACCTCTCAGTAGCGCTTCTATCGCTTCAGTATATCTTTGGCTCAGAGAGTAAAGTATTCCTAGATTCATCCAAGCGTCGATATTGGCACTCTCATGCAGCAGCACTGTTTTAAACATGCGCTCCGCTTCATCATAGCGACGTTCCAGGTACAGTGTATTCGTCGCCTCTCTGTAAAGATTTTTCAGTTCCTCCCGTTTTCGCTCTTTTTGCAAATTGGAGATTGCTTCTATTACAGATTGCTGGCGCTCTAGCTGACTGTTCGTATTAATTTCCATCCCATCTGCAATTTTATCGGCTTCCCAAGCCAGAACCATAATTCCATTCCAGAATGGCTCGCTAAAATTCCGCTCGGAAGTCCAATTAAACAGTAAACTACTTGGCTCGCTAGCAGCCAGGAAGTCGCGGGTTGCTTGCTGAACTGACGCTGAATTAGCCTCACTTAAAATAATCAGAGCTTTTTCCGCCAGAAAAGGTTTGACTAGCAGCAGACTTAAAAGTTGCGACCTGTAGTCATGGGAGCCATCATAAAAATATACCCCAATCTTTTCTTCCGAGCCAATGTCTCGCAGGTCGGAGAAAAATTCTTCAAAATCTTGCTGGCAGAAAAATACTTGCTCCTGAAGATTAAATTCGGCTAGGTTTTCCGTGAGCTTTTGCAAATTTTCGCCCGATTCGTCGAACTCAGAAAAATCATCCACCGCATAGGCCATCCGCTCTGGATGGTCAAGGATGGCCCCGATTAGACTAGCTCCCCGCAAGCAGCCTATTTCGCAATAGACTTCCCCTGGTTCCATGCAGTCTACTGCAAAATTGAGTAACTGCATGATGTTAGCCGCTGTCATGCCTTCAACTCGGTCAAGCACCTGCTGAAATCGCTGGGACTTGGGTAGCACAGAGGATAAACCCCAGTTCTCGTAAAAACTGGGCAGCTGTTCGATAAATCGTTGAATGTCCATCCTTCTAACCTAATGGGGGTGCTGGGGTTGTGTTGCTTTAAGTCAGGCTAAGCCCCAACTCGTCTACAATATTATCACACGATTTGGGATGTCAATCATTGCTTCCTCAAACGCACGCTTATTGGTAGGAAATACTTATGCCGCTACAACCGCCCCCACCCCCTTCCATCACGCCCCGCCAGATGAACCTGCTGCGGGCTGTCGCTTCTATGGCTTGGTCTGATGGGCAACTCGCGACAGAAGAAGTGGATTTAATGCTCGACCGGTTCAGCCGGCTGTTTGGCACCGGCACAGTTGGCGAAGCAGCTCCGCAGGAGCTGCTGCAGGAAACCCTGAAAGAAGAGCTGCGGGACTATCTGATGCAAAACATTCCCCTAGAGGAATTAATTCCCTTACTCCCCAGCCAGGAGGAGCGGGAACTGGTGCTGCGGCTGGGGTATGAAGTGATCGCCTCTAGCGCCCGCACGCCAGACGAACCGGCCATTAATGCCGAAGAGGCTGAAGCTTATAAGCGACTGGTGGGGCTTCTTTCCCTGCCGGAAGATGCGGTTAAGCGCATAGAGGCGGAATGTCAGCAGGCTCCATACAGCCACGAGGGACTTGTCGGTCAACTGGCGGACAAGCTACAGCAATTCATCCAGGGCTGACCGGCTGGCTAATTGGAGATCGGTCACTGGGCGCTTGCAGCAAGGGAATCAAACGCCTACTTCCGGCACTGGGCGCTGGGCATCAGGCATGAAGCCGGCTCGCATTGGGGATTGGGAATTTTCTTGATTCCCATGCCCGATGCGCCATGCCCGATGCCCCATGCGCCGTGAGACAATCCCCATGCCCCATTCCCCTTTATGCCATAGTTCCTTTTCAGATGGACAATCATAGACATAGCGATTGCCACGCTACTGGGGGTTTGAGCAACGCTTGTGCCAAACCCCAAGTATGAGGGGAACGCAAGCGTTATCTGCCGAGGGATGTACTACCAGACATCCCCTATCCCTCTTGACAGTTAAGTCTTCGGGATTACTTATTGTCGGAATTGGGATAATGTCCCAATCTTTTACTGGCTTGTGAAGACTATAAGTCCCCAGTCCATCTACATTCTAGTCAATCAACGTCTATTACTGTCTACTTTGTGAAGGAAGTTTTACAATACTCATCTCCAGCATCCGCTGAATCGGTCGCAGCGCGGCTAAGCGCGTCTCTTCTGGGACAGTTATTTCTGGTTCCCGATTTTTCATAGCCAGATAGAGCTTTTCCAGGGTGTTGAGCCGCATGTGGGGGCACTCGTTGCAGGCGCAGTTGCTCACCGGCGGCGCTGGGATGAAGCGTTTGCCTGGTGCCAGCTTTTGCATTTGGTGAATGATACCCGGTTCGGTGGCGACGATAAAAGCTTTGCTGGGGCTGGCTTGAACGTATTTCAGCAGGGCGGAGGTGGAGCCGATGTAGCTGGCGTGGCGCAACACCGCCGGCTCGCATTCCGGGTGGGCGATCGCAACGGCGTCTGGGTGCTCAATCAGAAGCTGCACTATCTTTTTTTCTGAGAAGTTTTCGTGTACCATGCAGCTGCCTTGCCACAGCACCATGTCTCTGCCTGTCTGCTCCATAACATACCGGCCCAGATTCCGGTCTGGGGCAAAAATCACCGGCTGCTCTTCGGGAATCTGGCGGACAATCTTGACGGCGTTGGAACTCGTGCAGATGATGTCGCTCATCGCCTTGATTGCCGCTGAGCAGTTGATGTAGGACACGACCACATGGCCCGGGTGAGCCGCCTTAAACGCCGCAAAGGCTTCCGGCGGACAGCTGTCTGCCAAGGAGCAACCGGCATCCAAGGAAGGCAGAAGTACCAGTTTGTCGGGATTGAGGATTTTAGCTGTTTCTGCCATAAAGTGGACGCCGGCAAAGACGATGGCGTCGGCGCTGGTGCTGGCTGCTTTGCGCGACAGTTCCAGAGAATCGCCAATACAGTCCGCAACGTCCTGAATGTCCGGGTCTTGGTAATAGTGAGCCAGAATAACCGCGTTTAGCTCTTTTTTC
>CAZJNL010000358.1:4733-5737 GCA_964546515.1 uncultured Oscillatoria sp. | reverse complement strand
TTGGAGCTCCATCAGTCGAGCTTGGAGCTCCATCAGTCGAGCTTGGAGCTCCATCCTTCGAGCTCCCTTGCTCCATCCTTTGAGTTTGGAGCTCCATCCTTTGAGTTTGGAGCTCCATCAGTCGAGCTCCCTTGCTCCATCGGTGGACAAGTCGGGTGGGATCAGCACGACGAGTGCCGGCAACGTGAGGGCGAACTCGATTGCTGGTTGATTCCAGTCATGAAATGTGCTATAATAAGTTTGTCTGCGGATAAAAACAACCGGCACCATGAACAGCCCCCGCCAGCAAGCTTACCACCGGCTCATTGACGCCCTGCTCAACTGCGAAAGTGGGCAAGAAGAAGCCATATTGAGCGCTCACCCGGACTTGATTGATGCCGAGTTGGGGAGGTTGATGGAAATCGAGGCGGCAAATCTGGCAGAGCGGGGCGAGGGAGAAGCCGCCAGCTGGTTGCGAAATCTCGCCGGTCAGCTGTTTACCCCCCCTAACCCCTCCGTCAGCGGGCGGGAACAAGAAACCAGGGTTCCCTTCTTGATGCAGCTGTTGCAGGCAACGGCGGATAGTGCCGGCAATCCCGAAGTTTTATATGCTATTTTAAGACAAAACTTAGATAAAGTCAATGATAGTTTAGCCCAAATTTTGCGGAAATGGGCTGCTGACACCCTGGCAGAGGCAGACGGGCAAAGTGCCAGAATAATTGCCGCCGATATTTTCAAGTTCAGTTACTTGATGCAGCAGTTTCCCCTGGGAAGCATTGCCAGCAACATGGAAATTGCGATTGCCGGCTACGAGGTGGCGCAGAGAGTTTTTACCCGAGAGGCATTTCCCCAAAACTGGGCAATGACGCAAAATAATCTGGGGCTTGCTTACGGCGACAGAATCACCGGAGATAGGGCGGAGAATCTGGAAAGAGCGATTGCGGCTTATCAGGCGGCTTTGGAAGTTTACACCCGAGAGGCATTTCCCCAAAACTGGGCAATGACGCAAAATAATCTGGGGCTTG
>CAZJNL010000358.1:3415-4633 GCA_964546515.1 uncultured Oscillatoria sp. | reverse complement strand
GAGAATCTGGAAAGAGCGATTGCGGCTTATCAGGCGGCTTTGGAAGTTTACACCCCCACCGCAGATCCGATAAAATGCCTAAAAACTGGGCGCAACCTCGGCAACCTAGCCTTTGCAGAGAGCCGGTGGAAACTTGCCATGTGCGGTTACGATGCAGCGATTAAAGCGGTGGAACAAAGTCGGGAATGGGTGACATCGACGCGCCGCAAGCGGGAGATATTAGAAGACGCGCTCGATGTTTATGAGAAAATGGTGCGAGCCTGCATCAGCGCCAAGCAGTGGGAACGCGCCTTGGAAACTGTCGAGCGCAGCAAATCCCGCCAACTGGTTGAACTCCTGGCAAATGCTGAGCTCTACCCCAAAGGCGCACCGGAAAAACTCAAGCAGGAATTAAACCAACTGCGCCGGCGCATTTCCGCCACGCAACAATTTTTGGCAGAAGTAGCGGGGAAGCATCTTGTAGAGACGCGATTTATCGCGTCTGGAGCAGGAGACGAGAAAACTGCCGGCACCTCTGGCAATCTGAGCAAGGAGTACATCCAACAGCAGCGGCAAATCCTGGAAGAATCCCAGCCCCAGCTTGACAAACTCCTCAACCAGATTAAGGAATTCGATCCGCAATTCACCCTCACCCAGCGAGTCGAACCCATCACCTTTGAGGAAATCCACCGGCTGATTGACTCCGAGACAGCCATTCTAGAATGGCACATCGGTAAAGAGGGCTTCCAAACCTTCATCATCACCGGCAACACCTTGGAGGTGGTGCAGTTTGCCGGCGACGAGTTGCAGCAGCTACAGGCGTGGGCGGTTGAATATCTGGGCGACTACAGCAAACCGACTTGGGGAAACTCCCTCGCCGAGAGACTCAACAGACTCTCCCAGATATTGCGCCTGCCAGAGATAATTGCCAAAATTCCCCCAACCTGTAGCCGGCTAATTCTGATTCCCCACCGCTATTTGCACCTATTTCCCCTGCACGCACTGCCGGTATCCCCAACCTGCAGGGGCAAAGCCCAACCGGCGACAAACTCGGAGACGGGGGTTACTAACGCCCAGGGCGAAGCATTCGCGGCGACAAACTCGGGTGGGGAGACGGAGGTTACAAGCGCCAATGCTTCGCCCCTACAGGGGTATTGCCTTCTCGACGAATTCCCCGCCGGCGTGGGCAAAGCCCAACCGGCGACAAACTCGGAGACGGGGGTTACTAACGCCCAGGGC
>CAZJNL010000358.1:0-3315 GCA_964546515.1 uncultured Oscillatoria sp. | reverse complement strand
TGCTTCGCCCCTACAGGGGTATTGCCTTCTCGACGAATTCCCCGCCGGCGTGGGCTATGCGCCCAGCTGCCAACTCCTGCAGCTAGTGCGAAACCGCCAGCGCTCCGCAGCAGTTCCGCGTTTTCTGTTTGCCATCCAGAACCCCAGCAAAAACTTGCCTTATTCTGATATAGAAGTAGAAGTCATTCAACGCGATTTTGACCCCAACACCCGCATCCTGCCCAGAGAAAAAGCCACCAAAACCGCTCTCCTGCAAAACCTGGATATCCTCCGGCGCACCGGCACCGCCCACTTTTCCTGTCACGGCGGATTCAATTTCCAGTTTCCCCTATCCTCCTCCCTAATTCTCGCAAACTCCCTCTTGCCCACCGGGGGGGAGGCTCCGCCTCCCGCAGAGCATTCCCAAAAGCCCAAAAAGGGAGAAGGGGAGAAAGCGGAAGAGGGAGATAAGCGATATGTCACCTTGCGCGATGGGCGAAAAGCCAACCCAGAAAAATGCCTCACCCTGCAAGACATCTTTGCCTCTCTGGAATTGCTCCAGTGCCGGCTTGTCACCCTTTCCGCTTGCGAAACCGGCTTGACAGGTGCGGCGCAACTGATTGATGAATATATTGGATTGCCCAGCGGCTTTTTGTATGCCGGCAGTCTCAGCGTCGTCAGCAGTCTTTGGCGCGTGGACGACTTTGCCACGGCGGTTTTGATGATAAAATTTTATGAGTGCCTGCGCGGCGGCGACTCTGGCGAGTCTGGCGTGCCGGTGGCGCTCAACACAGCCCAGATGTGGCTGCGCAATGTCACCAAGGAGGAGTTTTTCAAGTGGGTAACAGGTTTGGGCTTACCTGAAAGATATAATCAGGAAGCGCTACTGTGGGTTGCCCTCTCCTCTGATGACAAACCTTTCCACAAGCCCCAGTATTGGGCTGCCTTCTGCGCGATTGGGCAGTAAAGCTCCAGGGAGAATACCATCTTCAAAAGGAGTTTTGCCCTCACCGCCCTCCCCCAGACGCGATAAATCGCGTCTCTACAAGAGGGGGAGAGGGGGGAAATCCCTAAAGGAAAGGGAAAACGTGCCGGTGGAGTAATGTCTGTAACAGACAGAGCATACTGAAGTAGTGCTAAACCAGGAATGACAGTCAACCCAAACCCACAACCTCCTCTTCTCCTCCCTTTGCGCCTCTGCGCCTCTGCGGTTCATAAAATACCTCCTAAACCCGCCCCCACACCCAACAGCATTTTTAAGTCCTAACCCGCAAACGAGCAACTAGAAAACCCGGATATCACCCTTATGGAACCCGCAAAAATCATCGCTGTTTTTCTGAAATGGCTGCAATACAACCCAGCCATCTTTCTGCCCAAAGCTTGGAAAAACTTGCCGCAGCTAGATTTAAACCTCGCCGACTCGGCAGATGACGAACTCTTCCCGGTAGCCCACACCATTAGCAAGTGGTGCGCCCAAAATGCGCTAGGAGAAAAGCTCAAAGAAGCTGCTGCTAATTACAAAAGCCCCGATATCGACGCTCCGCCAGAATTTGATATCACCGATACCGGCGTCATAGAAAATCTCGTGCCGGTGCTTCGCCAAAGCATTCAAGAAGCCTACGAAGCCCTCCTCCGCGAAGAAGCTGAACAACAAGCGGGCGGAGAAAATGAGTAACAAAATATGGGCACCTAATGCCCACTTGTTTGCCTACCACCTCCACAAAACCCTAGGAGCTGAGGTAGAGAATCCCAACTCCCTCTGGGAGAGATGCAACAGCATTCTACAGCAACTGGGCATTACAAAGCAACTCGACGCCTCCAACTTATCCAGCTACCAAAAAAAAGAACCCGCCGGTAAGCGGGTAAACCTGCTGGTGACAGCAGCAGTTAGCAACCGGCGCTCTCTCCCCTTCGAGAAAGAAACCCAACAGGGCGTCAAAATCAAAGGATTTGTCTCTCCCCTGCGCATCGGTGACAGCTACGCCCTCGGTTTTAATATCCGCATTCCCGAAGAACACGCCGGCAAGCCAACCGAGCCGGTGGACACTTCCATCTTCCAAGAGTTTAACCCCAATAACTGTTTACTTCCCACGCCGGTCAAAAATTCCCTAGGGCAAACTCTGCTAATTACCGCCTCTCTCACTGTCGCGCAAAAGCAACAAGCGCGGGGAAAAGATAGCCAATTCCTCCGAAAGCTAGCAACCGAGTGTCTGGAAAATCTTATCCCAGAACCCGAAAACCGGCCCGCCTTCTCGCGCCAGGGGGAATTGTTCGGCAGTCCCATCTTTGAGTATAGCAGCAGTCAGGGGGATTTATCCTGCCACATCCTCGTCTGGCTGTTCTCCCATCCAGCCACCAGCGAAAAGTTTGCCGCGTGCTATAATGAGATAATCGATTTGTTATTCTACCGCAACAAGATTGTCTATGTCTATCAGCAGAGCCGCAAGACTTCTCTGGTAACGCGGGATGAGTACGAGAAGATAGAGCAGCGGATTGATACGATTTTTCGAGGGTTGCCCCAATACAATACTAGCAATAAAGGCGGGTTGAGTCAAGAGAACCTGGAATCTCTCAACACTGAGCTGATCGAGATGCCGGGGCAAGCGGTGGAGTACGCCCGCTTGCTGATAGATTTGCAGTTCCGGCAGCACTGAAATCAACGCTCGCAATTACGCAGAGAAAGTTGCTACAATAAAGGAAAGTCTCGCCTCCGATTCCAAGTATCCGTTTGCGCCGGCAGTCCCCTTCTTGGAAGTCTTCAGCAAAGAAACCTGCTACACTTATCAAGAGCAGATTGTCGCCGATTTGGGATATTACGGGCACGGCTCAGGCTTGCTGGACAAAGCCATTGCCTCCATCCGAGGCATCGTGGAAATTGAACAAGCTCGTCTCGATCGCGAAAAAGAAGAAAGGTTGCAACAGAAAGAAGAGCGTGATAAGATAGAAAAGGAAAAAGAGGAAGACCGCGAAAAGGAACGGGAGCGCAATTTCCAAATCGCCTTAGCAGCCGCCGGCTTTGGCGTCGGTATTGGGGGCATTGTGTCCTCCGGCTATCAGCTGATCAGCCCGGAGAAACCGATTCTGTTGCCGGGGACTTTAACGCCGATAAAATGGCCTTTTTCTTACCCGCCACCCCATCCGTTCACCGTATCCGTCACCCTCGGCATCGCAGCCGGTGTATTAGCAGCGGGAGTTGCGGCGTGGCTGACAAAAGTATGGCAGGATTGGAGCGAGGCGCAGGAAAACAAGAAACAGAGGAATTCTGCTGCCGGCAACCCGCCAACCTGAAGCCGGTGCGCGGCAGCGCAGACGCGCTTTATCGCGGATCTACAAGAA
>CAZJNL010000357.1:0-5738 GCA_964546515.1 uncultured Oscillatoria sp. | reverse complement strand
AGCTAGAATCAATGGGCATTAAGACCGTCACCGGCGACGCTTTGAATGTGGATGATGTGGAAAAGGCTGTGCTGGGAGATGAGCCGGTTCACGCCGTCATCAGCACCATTGGCGGTTTGCCAAAAGACGGTGAAAGAGCCGATTTTCTGGGCAATAAGAATCTCATCGATGCGGCGGTGAAAGCGGGAGTGCGGAAGTTTATCTTGGTTTCTTCTATCGGCACCGGCAACAGTAAGGTGGCGGTGCCTCCGCAAGCTTTGCAAAGCCTCGGTGCGGTGCTGGCGGAGAAGGAAAAAGCCGAGGAACACCTGATTAATAGCGGGCTGACTTATACGATTGTACGACCGGGCGGGCTGAAGTCGGAACCGTCAACCGGCAGCGGAATTCTCACGGAGGATTGCCGGATTGCCGGCACAATTCACCGCGCTGATGTGGCGCAGCTGGTGTGCCGGTGCCTTTTTTCTGAGGCGGCTAACAACAAGGTACTTTCAGCGCTTGACCGCAATATGCTGTACTCTCAGGCTGCGTTTGAGGAATTTATTTTGAGCTAAAGGGTTTTACCCAGCCGCGAGCCAGGGCCCAGTCGAGGGCGATGCCGGCAGCGGCAAACAGCAGCACGCTCTCAAAGCCCAGCACGGCAAATGGCCAGAAGTCGCTTCTGGCATTCAGCCCCACATCCAGCTGGGCTAACCCCCGCACCAATCCGAAGGCGAGCACCGCACCGGCTTTCAGTTGGGGGTTGCTGTCGGTGCGGATAGCATAGCGGTAGGTGACGCCAAAGAGAAAGCCACTCAGCCCCGCGATGGCCCAACTGACCGGCAGCTTCACGCCAGTAGGGGCGAAAAGCAAGCAGGTAAGGGCGTCAAACTGCTTGGCCAAAACCAGCTGGCTGCCGGCGGCGATGGTGCCAAAAGCCAGGAGGAGGGCAAACGCCGCCAGGGTGCCGGCTTTGAGGGATTCGATTCGTTCTGCGGTTAAATCGGTGTGGGAAGTGTCGCTCACGCGCTTTGCAGGTGCAAAAGATGGCTCAAACTGACATAATATAAGGCTTGGAGTTATTTTGTACTGTTTTTTTTAGGGACGGCTATGGATATTCTCACGCTTGGTTGGGCTTCGTTGCTGGGTGTTTTCACGTTCTCGATTGCGATGGTAGTCTGGGGGCGCAACGGTTTGTAGAGTGTCCGAGCTGCCGACACTGCCGGTGGCCATCTCTTGTGCTGCCGGCACGGGAGCCCCTGCAGTGGCGGCGGCACAGATGGGATCCGGGATTTGGGGATTTGGGGATGCCAGCGCCGTTGCGGGTTTTGCCGGCGAGTGGTTGCGCTCGAACCCGAGCGGAATGGGGATGTTGAGGAAATGGGCTTCCGTTCAGGGGGATATGGCGCTTGCCGGCTGGTTCCGACGCGCTGCGTGCAGTGTTGAGTGCCTGCGAAACAGCCGTAAATTTGTCAAAATTCAGTATAATTTGCCGCCACACAGAGTTTGACGCCGACGTAAAATGCAGAGCTGGCACAGCTAAACCCGCCGGCAGTGCTATCGTATGGTGAGGATGGCGCTCGTTACTGACGGGAGTAGAACATGAGTGAGTCACAGAAAAAAAATATCTGGGATTGGATAAGTAATTTAGCCCTGATTCGCTTTTTGCTTCTGTTCGCATCAGGGTGGGCTTTTCTCCAGCTTTTAGCTTACTTTGAAACTGTGATTGTGGTTTTCACATTTTCAGCGATTGTGGCTTTTCTGCTCAGCTATCCTGTGGGATGGCTGCAGCGGTTTTTACCCAGAGGGTTAGCAGTTGGCTTAGTGTTCTTGCTGAGTCTCGTCGTTGTTGGCGGTTTGACAATCACCGTGGGCTTGGCGCTTCTCTCCCAAGGGCAGCAATTAATCGACAGCGTTACTGAGTTTGTCAACGCTCTCGCCCCACTCTCCGAGCGAACAGAAGCCTTTCTCCGGGAGCGCAACCTTCAGGTAAATCTGCGGGTTATTGAAGAACAGTTGCGCACCCAAGCCTTAGCAGTAGTGGTTTCTAGTATCGCTGTTTTGCAAGTATTTTTGACAAATTTAGTGAGCTTAATATTGATTTGGGTTGTGTCTTTTTTCATGTTACTGGATGGGGAGAGGCTTTGGAGGCTGGTTCTGAAAATTATTCCGGCCCACTTGCAGGAACGATTGACGGTTACGATTCAGCGCAACTTTTTAGGGTTTTTTCAGGGGCAGCTGATATTAATGCTATTTATGATAATTTCTAGCTTTCTTGTTCTGCTGGGATTCCAGGTAAATTTCCCCTTGGTTTTGGCAGTCATCCTGGGAATTTTTGACTTAGTGCCGGGAATCGGAGCCACATTAGGCATTAGCCTGATTTCTTTCCTCGTGCTAGCTCAAAATGTTTGGCTGGCTTTAAAAGTGTTAGTAGCTTGCATCATCCTCCAGCAGATACGAGACAATTTGATTTACCCTCGGATTATGCGAAACTCTCTTAACATACATCCTATTGTGGTGTTTTTTGCCCTCTTAATAGGAGCGAGAGCGGCAGGGCTTTTAGGTATATTTATCGCTATTCCTATTGCTGGAGTTTTGGTGAGTTGGTTTGAAATTGAGGAAATGAAAGGGGAGGGAGAGGTAAGAATTAGAGAACAAAAAATAGAAATTTAAACTTAAAAAGGCGGCGGCATTTTTCAGAGCCGGTGCTACCTCAGTCTGAGTGGGGCTGGGCGGTTAAAACCGCAGCTACACCGGCAGCCTGACGGCTGTGGCAGCGCCCGCCTGCGCGGGAGACAGAAGTCCTTGTCACCAAGGGCGGCTGCGTTTGTACAGCCGGTCATTCTAAGCTCCCGGCTCTATTTACAGAACCGAGATACTTCCCTCAACGCCTCACCTGCTTCCGGCATCAAAGGTTAGGGCAGTGGTTCGCCGAACCCTTTAATGCAGAACCTCCCCGATATAATTTTACAATAACCTTACTCCAGGAAACAACATGGCTGGCAAGAAAATCTTGATGCTCGTCGGTGACTTCGTGGAAGACTACGAGGTGATGGTGCCTTTTCAGGCTCTGCTGATGGTGGGCCACACCGTCCGCGCCGTCTGCCCTAACAAGAAAGCCGGTGAGAAGGTTCGCACCGCAGTCCACGATTTTGAAGGAGATCAAACCTACAGCGAGAAACCCGGTCACAACTTTACCTTAAACGCCACCTTCGATGAAGTGGACGCCGCAGATTACGACGCCTTGGTGATTCCGGGCGGGCGTGCGCCGGAATATATCCGCCTCGAAGAAAGGGTGCTGGAAATCACCCGCCACTTCGCCCGCGCCAACAAGCCTATCGCTGCAGTGTGCCACGGTTTGCAAGTTTTGGCTGCAGCCGGCGTGCTAGAAGGCAAGCGCTGCACAGCCTACCCAGCCTGCGGTCCAGATGTGGTGCGGGCGGGAGGCGAATATATTCAGATTGCCGTTGACGAGGCAGTGGTTGATGGCAACCTGGTGACGGCACCGGCATGGCCGGCCCACCCCCGCTGGCTGGCTGAATTCCTCAAAGTTCTGGGCACCCGCATCGAACACGCCGATTTAGTCGCCGTCTGACATAGCCCTGGTGTGTGCACAGGCGAGACGCCTGTGCCTGCGCCTCTCCGCCGCGCTGGCGTTCCAGGCTTCTTTACCATATTTTGACCGGAAAGTAACAGAAGTAACAAAACTTCTCAAAAATCTAGGTTAGATTACAAGTAAAGCAACAAATCTTAATCTAGGGAGAGTCAACCTGGGTCTGAGCAAGCAGGTGGAGGTTCGGCCTTTAACATCCATCAAGTCTGGGATGGCTGAGTTTTACACGCCGCAATCCAGTCACGAAACGATGTTGGTGCAGGTGCCGGCGGGTGCGCGAGACGATCTATTTGTCCATCACTTCCAAACTGACCAGCTCCTGGTGGTGCGAGGCAATTTTGTGTTAGTAGTGTTACAGAACCGCAAGTACCGGTACATTGCCGTCAGCGAAAACCAGCCGGCAGTGGTCAAAATCCCGCCCGGTGTCCCTCACGGAGCGATTAATTTAAGCAGCGAACCGTGTCTGGTGGTCAACGCTGTTTTGCGGCACGGTGCAGTCAGCGAACGGGATTACCGTCCGATAAAACCGCCGTTTCCCTACGATCTAAAAGCTGCCAAAGCGGCACTAGACCGGCTCACCCATCCAGTCAGCGCCTGAGAGCGATCTCGATTGTGCCGGCGCTTCTCACCTAGAAACTCAGCTGCATGCCACTGATAAAAGTCAAAGTTAAACCCAATTCAAAACAGCAAACTATAACAGAAGAACCCGATGGCAGCCTGACAGTGCAGCTGAAGTCGCCGCCGGTGGATGGCAAAGCGAATGAGGAACTCATCAAACTCCTGGCCGCTAAATTTGACGTGCCCAAATCTCAAATCAGAATAAAATCAGGGCTATCCTCAAAAAATAAGCTAGTTGAAGTCTGGCCATAAGTGGGGCGCCGGTGCGCCCCCTATACTATGCAGCTTAAACGCAGCCTCTTTCTTCTTCCTTGGCGGACTTGGCGTCTTGGCGGTTCAAATTAAAACATCTGAAATCTCACCTCATTTTAACGCCAAAGGGTAGGGATTAGCAATCCCGTAACCTTGGGCGTAATCCACCCCCAACCCTCGAATTGCCCTCAGGATGTCATCATTTTCGACAAACTCAGCGATAGTTTCCAAGCCCATGACATGCCCGATGCGGTTAATTGCTTCTATCATAGCCAAATATATCGGGTTATCCACCACATTCTTGACAAAACTCCCATCTATTTTCAGATAATCCAACGGCAGATTTTTCAGGTAGGCAAACGAAGAGGTGCCGCTGCCGAAATCATCCAAAGCAAACGAGCAGCCCAGTTCCTTGAACGTGCGGATGAACTGCCCCACCTTACTCAAAGAAGCCAGGGCGACTGTTTCGGTAATTTCAAAACAGAGCGCTTGCGGCGAGATTTGGTGGGTGGCGAATTGCTCGTGCAGGAAGTCAGAAAACTGGTCGTCGTTGAGGCTGGCACCAGAGAGGTTAATCCCGTAAAGCCTTTGCTGACTGTCAGCTGTCAGATGTCGCTCGCCACTGCCGGCATTGATCTCAGCTTCCACAGCTGACAAATGAGCGAACAAGGTGCGGATCACCCAGCGGTCTATCGTGTGCATAATATTGTAGCGTTCTGCTGCTGGAATAAACGCCATTGGCGAAACCAGCTTGCCGGTTTCATCTTCAAGGCGCAGGAGAACTTCGTCATACTCCCGATTCGACAGCCTAGGCGTCAGGGGAACAACCGGCTGCAAATAAAGGCGGAAACGATTGTCCTCAAACCCTTGAGTGATGCGCGAAACCCATTGCATTTGGCTGTGCTGCTGCGCCAGTTCGCTATCGGAAGCTTCGTAGACGTGCACCCGATTCCGACCTTGTTCTTTAGCGGCATAGCAGGCGGCATCCGCTGCATTTAATACATTCGTCAGGCACCGGCTCTCGGCATTAATCGCCACTAAACCGATACTGGCACCGATGGTAAAGGTTTTGTCCTGCCACACGAAACGAAACGCCTGGATACTCTCGCGCAGGGAATTAGCAACTCGCCGAGCCTGCTCCTGCGGGCACTGCTGCAGCAGCACGGCAAATTCATCGCCGCCCAGACGCGCCAGAGTGTCGGTTTTGCGCACACCTGCTTGCAGGAGGGAGCTGACTTGGCGCAGCAGCTCGTCCCCAGCGACGTGACCGCAGGTATCG